>CAYRVN010000017.1:0-20435 GCA_964427675.1 uncultured Acidaminococcales bacterium | reverse complement strand
AGCAAGGAATAATGCCATTATTAAACTTTGTTGCTTTTTTAAGCATCAATCTTGGTATCATGAATTTATTGCCTATACCAGCATTAGATGGCGGGCACTTTATAGTTCTTAGCATAGAAGCGCTGCGTGGTAAACCTCTTAGTGCAAGGACTATGAATACTATTCAAATGATTGGCTTTTCATTAATTGTTGCTATTACACTAGTAGCAACTTTCATGGACCTAACAAAATAGTGTTTTAAATTTGGAGGATAAAAAATGTACAGACGAAACAGCCGTCAATTGAAGTTGGGTAACATATTCATCGGCGGTACTGCTCCAATTTCTGTTCAATCAATGACTAATACTAAAACAGAAGATGTAGCGGCAACAGTAAACCAAATTAAAGAATTGACAGCACTTGGTTGTGATCTTATTCGCTGCGCGGTTCCAGACCTGCATGCGGCACAAGCTCTTTCAGCAATAAAAGAACAAATTTCAATTCCTTTGATAGCTGATATCCACTTTGATTATAAGTTAGCGTTGGAAGCTATTGCTGCCGGCGTTGATGGCCTGCGTTTGAATCCTGGTAATATAGGCGGCAAAGACGAAATTTCACAAGTTATTTCGAAAGCTTCAGATCGAAATATTCCAATCCGTATTGGTGTTAATGCTGGCTCCTTGCCTAAGGATATATTGCTGAAATATGGTCATCCTACACCTGAAGCTTTGGTTGAGGCTGCATGGCGTCACATTAGGATACTGGAAGAGTATGATTATAGAAATATTAAAATTTCGTTAAAGGCTCATGATGTTCCTTTAACAATTGCAGCTTATAGGTTAATGGCTGCTCAATGCGATTATCCGCTTCATGTTGGTATTACAGAAGCTGGAACAGTAAATTCTGGCATTATTAAGTCTGCAGTTGGAATAGGGGCTTTATTAGCGGAAGGCATAGGTGATACAATCCGTGTTTCACTTACCGGTGATCCTGCAAATGAGGTAAGAGTTGCCTATCAGATATTAAAAGCATTAGGCTTGCGTGAATACGGGCCAACCTTGATTTCTTGTCCTACTTGTGGCAGAACACAAATACAGCTTGAAAAATTAGCGCTTGAGGTTGAAAAACGTTTAGAAAACATCAAAGAACCAATTACCGTAGCTGTTATGGGATGTGTAGTAAATGGCCCAGGCGAAGCCAGAGAAGCCGATATTGGTATAGCAGGCGGTATATCCGAAGGATTGATCTTTAAAAAAGGAAAAATAATAAAAAAAGTTCGTGAAGAAGAAATTATCGATATACTTTTTGCTGAAATTGATAAAATACTTAGTGAGAGGAAGATTAATTAATGCGAGTTTCAAGATTATATGCACCAACATTACGCGAAGTACCTGCAGAAGCTGAGGTTGTCAGTCATCAATTAATGCTTAGAGCCGGATTCATGCGCAAAGCTGCTGGAGGAATTTATAGTTATTTACCTCTTGCTTTACGTGTTTTAAAAAAGATTGAAACAATTGTACGCGAGGAGATGGACCAAGCTGGCGCACAAGAGTTATTAATGCCGATAGTACAACCTGCAGAAATGTGGCAGGAAAGTGGGCGTTGGGATGTCTATGGTGCAGAAATGTTCCGCTTGAACGATCGACATAATCGCAACTTTTGTTTAGGACCAACACATGAAGAAATGGTTACTACATTGATAAGGGCCGATATACGTTCTTACCGTCAATTACCTTTAAATGTGTACCAAATACAAAATAAATTCCGTGATGAACGCCGTCCAAGATTTGGTTTGATGCGTGGTCGTGAGTTTATCATGAAAGATGCTTACTCTTTTGACCGTGATGAAGAAGCTTTGGATAAATCTTATCAAGCTATGTACGACGCATATACTAGAATATTTACACGCTGTGGTCTTAATTTCAGACCGGTTGAAGCTGATTCGGGAGCTATAGGCGGAAGTGGGTCTCATGAGTTCATGGTTATCGCTGACAGCGGTGAAGCAGAAATTGTTTTTTGTAATGAATGTCATTATGCAGCTAATGTTGAAAAAGCAGAGCTCGCACCGATTGCCTGCTTAGATGAGCATATGCAAGAGTTGGAGTGTATTGACACTCCTAATTGTAAAACTATCGCGGATGTCTGCAGCTACCTGAACTTACCAATTGAGAAGAGTGTTAAAGCGGTTGCCTACACAAGCGAGAAGGGCTTGATTTTGTGTTTTGTCCGCGGTGATCATGAGGTAAATGAAATAAAGGTTATCAATACATGCAATGTCATCAATCTGGAGATGGCTTCTGAAGAGGATCTTACAAAGGCCGGAACGGTTGGCGGCTATATGGGACCTGTTGGCATGGATCCCGAGAAAGTAATGATTGTCGTTGATAGCAGCGTCATGAATATGCATAATTTTTGCTGTGGCGCTAATAAAAGTGATGCACATTACCTTAATGTAAACCCAGGCCGTGACTTCACACCAACTTATGTTGCTGACATAAGGCTAATTCAAGAAACTGATGCTTGCCCGCATTGTGGTGGCAAGATTTCTAAAGCCCGCGGTATAGAAGTTGGACAAGTTTTTAAATTATTTACGAAATACAGTGAAGCTCTTAAAGCAACTTACCTGGATGAAAACGGCAAGGAAAAACCTATGGTAATGGGATGTTATGGAGTTGGCGTCAGCCGTACAATGGCTGCCGCAATTGAGCAAAACAATGATGCTGATGGAATTATTTGGCCTGCGACAATAGCTCCTTATCAAGTGCTCGTAGTTCCAGTAAATGTAAAAGATGAACCTTCAGTAAATATGGCCGAAGAAGTTTATGCTAATTTGCTTAAAGCGGGGATTGAGACTGCCATTGATGATAGAAAAGAGCGACCGGGGGTTAAATTCAAAGATGCAGACCTTATAGGATACCCTATACGAATTGTTATTGGGCCAAAAACACTCACAGAAAAACAAATAGAAGTAAAAATAAGAAAAACCGGTGAGGTTCTTAGCCTTCCGCTTGATGGAGATTATGTTCAATCTGTTAAGGAAGTTTTGTTGAAACTTTAAGAAATACGTTTTACTAATTTGTGCTTGATTATGTGCGCTGGAGGAATTTCTAATGTTTGAATCACTTGAGTTTCAAATGCTTATGCGCTTATTTTTAGCGGCTTTTCTGGGCGGCATCGTTGGAATCGAAAGAGGTAGTGGCGATCGACCGGCGGGGTTACGTACACATATATTGGTTTGTACCGGTTCAGCGCTGATTATGGTTGTTTCGATGTATGCTTTTGATGGTTTTGATGTTCCTAGAGATCCTGGAAGAATTGCGGCTCAAGTTGTTAGTGGAATAGGTTTCTTAGGAGCTGGAACAATATTGCATGAAGGGCTGACAGTCCGTGGTTTGACAACCGCAGCAAGCCTTTGGATGGTTGCGGCAATCGGACTTGCAATTGGTGGCGGCATGATAAAAATTGGCATTGCCTCAACCGTAATAATGCTGATTACACTCGTTGTTTTTCATGGGTGGGAAAAGAAATTCCCTGGAGCCACTCGGACGGAAAGACGGTATATTCATATAGTTGCCCATAATAATTCTGATGCCGTAAGCGAAATCCTGAAATATCTTACTGAGCAGAAAGTTAAAGTAAGAAATATAAATCTTAAAAATGATGATTTGCAAGATACAGTATCGCTTGAATTGTTTTTGAAAATTAATAAGGACTTGGATACAAATGCAATTATTGCAGGTCTTCAAGCAATTGATGGCATTATTTTATTGGAGAATGTAGTTTAGCAATATTTGACAATATATGGAGGAAAGCATGAAGGAGATAGTTTCCATTTGCCCAGATAAGAATCACTTTTTTGCTTTTCTTAATGGTCAAGGTTTTTTGGCTGAAGAGTTGGAGAAAATTGAACATATAAACCCTTCGAGGGTTTTTGTAGACTCAATTGAAAAAAAGTTGATCATAGAGTACAATTCTTCAGTTCAAATTGGTCAAGACCTGCTAGAAAAAATAGCTTTTACTCTCAAGGATATCTGTGGTTTAAAAATAGTCGACATTATCGATAAAGAAATGACTTTTGCAGAAGCGATACCTTTTTCTTTTTTGGAACATAAGGAGGATATTATTGCAAAAGTACGTATGAGGTGCTCTGAAGCAGCACCTCTTTTGCGTGCAGCTGAATGGCTCGAAGAAAAAATGAAGCTTACCATATTTTTTACAGGAGATACAATCCTTGAGTATGTAAGTGAAAAACATCTTGATGTGTTAATTCGTGATATCCTTGAGGAAGATTTTGCTCTCAGTAATGTTGAAGTTGAATTCTCTGCAGCAGAGAATTCTTTGTGTGAATTCACTAATGAAGTAGTTGATGAGGATTATATTCGTGCTTTACATAAGGAAGAGACTAAAACAACTAATAAAACCAATTCTTCTATGAATGATGATTTGATTTATGGTAAAAAGTTTGCTGGCAAAGTCAGACCTCTTTGTGATGTTTGCGAAGAAGAAAATAAGGTGACTGTTGAAGGAACAGTCGTAAGTTTTGAAGAGCGTGAATTAAGGACAGGTGCAATAATACTAAAAATCGCTATTAAAGACGACACTGACGGTTTGTTGCTCAAAATTCGTTTTGGTGATTTTAAAAATGATAATGAAAAAAGTAATGAAGCAAGAAAAGAATGTGAGCAATTTAAAACAAAACTAAAAAAAGGTATGAACATCAGGGTTTGCGGCAATGTGAAGCCTGATAGGTATGAGCATGATGAAATTGTCATGTTCAATCCTTATGGAATAAGCGTTATTCCTAAGAAAACAAGAATGGATACATCTCAACATAAGAGAATTGAATTGCATTGCCACACCAAGATGAGTAGGCTTGATGCCGTAACCCCAATTAAAGATTTGATGAATACTGTCAAAAAATGGGGCCATTCAGCTATTGCTCTCACAGACCATGGAGTTGTTCAGGCCTTTCCTTTTGCGTATGATGAAGTGGAAGATACGGATTTTAAATTAATATTTGGCGTAGAAGGATATTTGTTGCCAACAGTAGAAAGCCAACGTTCTTATCATATAATTATTTTAGCTAAAAATCCTGAAGGATTACGTAATCTATATCGCTTAATATCTGTTTCACATTTAAAATACTTGGCGAAACAACGTCCGCGTATACCCCGAGATCTTATAAATCAGTATAGGGAAGGCCTTTTAATTGGTTCAGCTTGTGAAGCTGGTGAGCTTTATCAAGCTATTCTTAATGGCAAATCTGAGGAAGAAATTGTCGAAACTGCTCAATTCTATGATTATCTGGAAATTCAGCCGATTGCTAACAATATGTTTTTAGTTCGTGACAATGCTTATCCTCAAATCACAAATACGGCTGATTTAGAGGAAATTAATAGAAAAATATATATGCTTGGTAAAAAGCTTAATAAACTTGTAGTTGCAACTTGTGATGTTCATTTTCTTAATCCTGAAGATGAAATATTGCGGAGAATTTTGCAAGCAGGACAAGGTTATAGCGATGCAGATTTGCAGGCTCCGCTGTATTTGCGCACTACCGAAGAAATGCTTGAAGAATTCAGATATCTAGGTGAGGAAGCGGCGCTTGAGGTAGTTGTAGCAAATCCAAATCTGATTAATGATCAAATTGAAAAATTTAAGCCTATCCCTGATCGTGATCAATTATATTCACCGATTATACCTGGAGCAGAACGCAAAATAAGGGAAATGACTTATCAAAGAGCGCATGCATGGTACGGTGACGATTTACCACAGATAGTTAGTGATCGCCTTGAAATGGAGCTTAAGTCAATTATTGGCAATGGCTTCGCCGTTCTATATTTTATTGCGCATAAATTAGTAAAAAAATCATTGGATGATGGCTATCTTGTAGGTTCAAGGGGTTCAGTAGGTTCTTCTTTGGTTGCAACGATGATTGATATAACTGAAGTTAATCCTTTGAAGCCGCATTATCGCTGTCCGTATTGCCGTCATAGCGAATTTATTATTGATAATAGCTATGGTTCTGGATTTGATTTACCAGATAAGAATTGCCCTGAGTGCGGGACTTTCATGGTCAGAGATGGCCATGATATTCCTTTTGCAGTTTTTATGGGGTTTAATGGTGATAAGGTCCCTGATATTGATTTAAATTTCTCCGGGGTATATCAGCCACAGGCACATAAATACACGGAAGACCTATTTGGGCGTGACAATGTTTTTCGCGCAGGAACCATTGCAACAATAGCAGATAAAACCGCCTATGGCTTTGTTAAAAAGTATTATGATAATAAAGGTAAAGAAGTAAGAAACGCCTTTGTAGACGGCATTATTTCTGGATTTTCAGGCATTAAACGTACAACAGGTCAACATCCAGGTGGTATTATGGTTGTTCCGCGTGATATGGATATTCACTATATAACTCCAGTACAATACCCAGCTGATGACAAAAATTCTGGTACCATTACTACGCATTTTGATTATCATTCGATCAATGACAGGCTTGTTAAACTTGATATACTTGGTCATGATGATCCAACTGTTATACGTATGCTGGAGGATATGATTGGCATACCAGCCAAAAGCATTCCTTTTGGCGACTCAGAAACTATGTCCTTGTTTTCATCAACAGATTCACTTGGTGTAACGGCACAACAAATAAATAGTGAAGTTGGTACTTATGGAATACCAGAATTTGGCACGCATTTTGTAAGACAGATGATCAAGGACGTTCAACCAAAGAATTTCAGCGACATAGTTCGTGTCAGCGGTTATTCGCATGGTACTGATGTTTGGTTGAATAATGCACAGGATTTGATTAAATCTGGCATTCCCGTTGATGATACTATCTCAACCAGAGATGATATAATGACGTCATTAATAGCAAAAGGTGTTGAACCAAGTAAGGCCTTTAAAATAATGGAGGCTTGCAGAAAAGGTAAGGCACATAAACAGGGACTTCCCCCAGATTTGCTGGATAGCATGAAAAAGGCTAATGTGCCTGAGTGGTATATCGAGTCCTGTCATAAGGTCCAGTATCTATTTCCTAAGGCTCATGCTGTGGCCTATGTAATGATGGCTTACAGGATTGCCTATTGTAAAGTGCATTATCCAAAGGAATTCTATGCTGCATACTTTACCGTCAGAGCGCCGAAATTTGATGCAGCACTTGTATTGAATGGTCTTGATTATATGAAGAAATTTGTCAAGGAAGTTTATTCGCAGGGTAATGCTGCAAAAGTCAATGATAAAGATACTGCAACCTATATGGAACTGGCAATCGAAATGATAAGCCGTGGATATGAATTTGAGCGAGTAGATATCTATAAATCCGATCCTCATAAGTTCATTGTAACTCCAACTGGCCTTCTCCCTCCACTGGCGGGACTAGCTGGTATTGGCGAAACTGCTGCCGATAATATTGCTAAAGCCAGAGAAGGGCAGCCGTTTATTTCGCAGGAAGATTTAAAAACTCGTGCTGGAATCCCAAAGTCTGCAGTTGATGCTCTTGCAGCACACGGATCACTTGAAGGAATGCCAGAAACAGACCAAATTGGGTTATTTGGTTAAAGTTAATACTACTTGTCATATCAGATGTGTAATGGTATAATGTATAAAGATGAATTATGACTTATTGAGAGAGTGGGTTGTTACCCACTCTTTCGTCTACTAAGAGCCTTTTTTAACAAAGGAGCGGGGAGGTGTCCTTTATGCAAAAGGAAAAACTTGAAGAATTGATTACAGCATTGGTTTTACCAATCATTGAAGGAACGGACTTGGATCTGGTTGATATCGAATATGTACGTGAAAAAGAATGGTACTTGCGTGTTTATATTGACAAACCAGGTGGAATCGAAATTGATGACTGCCAGTATGTCAGTGAGAGACTGACTAAATTATTAGATGAGAAAGACCCCATCAAAGATAAATATTATCTCGAAGTATCTTCGCCTGGAATAGACAGACCATTAAAGAAAGATAAAGATTTTATCAGAGCGTACGGTAAAAAAGTTGATTTGCTCTTTTTTGCACCATGGAATGGAACAAAAACAATTGAAGCAATTCTTGTTGCTCACGATGCTGATAATGTTACTCTTATGTTGAACGATAACAGTGTAATTATTGAACGCAAATTAATTGCAAGTATAAGACCGCATATTGATTTTTAAATTTTATTAACAGGAGGAATTTTTAAGTGAACGCAGATTTCGTACAGGCGATATTTGAATTAGGAAAGGAGAAGGGTATCTCTCCAGAGCTTTTATATCAAGCCGTTGAAGAGGCTTTAATAACTGCATACAAAAAGAATTTTGGTTCTTCACAAAACGTGCGTGTTGATCTAAATAAACAAACAGGTGAGATTCACGTATATGCAAGAAAAAACATTGTAGAAAATGTAAATGATTCTTCTCAGGAAATTGAATTAGCAGAGGCCAGAAAAATTAACCCTAACTATGAACTTGATGACATTGTAGAAATTGAAGTTACTCCGAAAAACTTTGGTAGAATTGCTGCTCAAAATGCAAAACAAGTTGTTGTGCAAAGAATTCGCGAAGCTGAAAGAGGAATGGTTTTTGAAAAATTTTCCAGCCGCGAAAATGACATCGTAAATGGTGTTGTGCAGCGTTTGGAGAATCGTAATGTCTATATTGATTTGGGTAGAGCAGAAGCAATTTTGATGCCTAATGAACAAATTCCTGGTGAAGTTTATCAACATCATGACAGAATCAAGACTTACATAGTTGAAGTAAAAAAGACCAACAAAGGACCGCAAATTATGGTTTCAAGAACACATCCGGGACTGTTGAAACGTCTTTTTGAGCTTGAGGTACCTGAAATACATGATGGATTAGTAGAAATAAAATCTGTTGCTCGTGAACCAGGTATGCGCTCCAAAATATCTGTCTACACCAAGGATGAGAATATTGATCCGGTAGGTGCGTGTGTTGGACAAAAAGGCATGCGTGTTCAAACTATAGTTAATGAACTTCGCGGCGAAAAAATTGATATTGTAAAATACAGTTCTAATCCAGAACAATACGTTGCTAATGCTCTTTCCCCTGCTAAAGTTTTGATGGCTGTAGCAGATGAAAACGAGAAAATTTGTCGCGTTGTAGTTCCAGATTACCAGCTTTCACTGGCGATTGGTAAAGAGGGGCAAAATGCTCGTCTTGCAGCCAAACTTACAGGTTGGAAGATAGATATTAAAAGTGAGTCACAAGCAGTTGCTGCGGGTGATTTTCAAAACGCAGACAGTTTAGAGGATAGTGAGAATAATGAAGGTTAAAAAAATACCTCAACGTAGGTGTGTTGGTTGTAACAATATGAAAGATAAAAAAGAATTGATCAGGGTTGTTCGCTCCGCTGAGGGAGAGGTTTCAATTGATAAAGTTGGCAAAAAACCAGGCAGAGGTGCCTACGTTTGTCCTACAAGCGAGTGTATAACTAAGGCTGTAAAGGAAAAACGCCTTGAAAAAGCGCTTGATGTTTCCATTGGAAATGAAGTCTATGAAAAATTATTAGAGGGCTTGAATAATGAGCAATGAAAGAAGTATTATCTTTGCACTTGGTCTGGCACAAAAAGCTGGCAAGATTGCCTCAGGTGATTTTGCGGTAAAGTCTGCAATCAAGGGTGGAAAAGTTAAGCTTCTGATTATTGCGAGCGATGCAGCTGATAATTCGAAGAAAGACATTTATTATTTAGCTGGTCTCTATAGTGTTAAAACGATTGAAGCCTTAGATCGAGAACAGCTCGGTATGGCAATAGGCAAGGCTAAAAGGACGGCTATTGCGGTGCTTGATGTTAATTTCGCCAATATGATGAAAGTTTAATGCCCAACAAAAAGTTTGGAGGTGGACGAATGGGTAAGTATAGAGTTTTCGAAATAGCTAAAGAATTTGATACTACGAGTAAAGTTGTAATTGATATTTTGAGTCGTAATGATGTACATGTGAAAAATCATATGAGTAGTGTAGATGAAGGTGTCAGAAAAATTGTTGAAAAAACATTTGAACGGAAAGCTGACAAACCGTCTGTGAAACCAAATACAAATACAACGACAGTCCAACATGCAACAAATACAGCTAGCTTAAAAGTTAATGAAAAAAATAATAATGAAAAGAGTATAAAGCCGATATTGACACATAATGACAGAACAATTAACGTGAAACAACATGATACCAGTCCTAATGTTTCAGGAGCTGGACAAGTCCAACAGCAAAGAGGCAATCAAAGGCAATCTTTTGGTACTAATGCTCCAAATAACAGATTTCAAGGACAAAGAAATAATAATAACTTTCAGCAACGTTCAACAACCGAGCACAGCAGCAGACCAAATACTGTATCTTCCGGCGACGCTCAAAAAGTTCAAAGACCTCAGCAGCAAAGACCTCAGGGTCATGCAGTTGGAGGAGGAGCTGGGCGTAGCGCAGCACATACGGGGGGTAATTTTATAAGTAACAGGCAACAGAATCCGCAACAAAGTGCAGGAGTTAATCGTCCGTCTCATCAACAAACATCAACAGGAAGACCAAGTGGATTTGGCCAGCAAAAAACTGCCAGGACTCCTCAGCAAGGTAATAAGCCTTCAAAACCACAAACAACTGATTTCAATAAAAAGCCTCAGAATAAAAATCGTACAGAAAACAAAGGACCAATTCAAGGGTCTTATGCGACTAAAGGAAGCAGACCTATGCATAGCCAGACTCATATGGGCAGAAGCAACAAGCGAACAGGAATGGCACCAAAAATTATTCCTCAAAAAGCAGTTGAAGTTGCAAAACCTACAAGAGTTGAGATTGCTGAAACAATAAACGTTAAAGATTTTGCTGATTTGATTAGACGTGAAGTTAGTGAAGTTATTAAACATTTGTTCATGTTAGGAGTTATGGTAACAATCAACCAAAACATTGATTTTGAAACAGCTGTGTTGGTAGGCTCTGAATTCAATGTTGAGGTTGCCGCTTTACCGCCTGAAGAAGATCCAACCGAAATTCCTGAAGTTGAAGATGATCCTACAAAAAGATTGTCAAGACCTCCTGTTATAACAGTCATGGGACACGTTGATCATGGTAAAACTTCATTATTGGATGCTATTAGAAAAACACATGTTACTGCTCGCGAAGCAGGTGGTATAACACAGCATATTGGTGCGTACCAAGTAAATTATCAAGGAAAGAAGATTGTATTTCTTGACACGCCTGGTCATGAGGCATTCACAGCTATGCGCGCGCGTGGCGCACAAGTAACTGATGTAGCCATACTTGTTGTTGCTGCAGATGATGGGGTTATGCCGCAAACAGTTGAAGCAATAAATCATGCGAAAGCTGCTAAGGTGCCTATCATAGTAGCTATAAATAAAATGGATCGTGAAGGTGCTAATCCTGACCATGTAAAGCAACAACTTGCTGAACTTGAACTTATTCCTGAAGATTGGGGCGGCGATACCATAATGGTACCTGTTTCTGCCCATAAAAAAACAGGCATATCTGAGTTGCTTGAAATGATTTTGTTGGTAGCAGAAATGCAAGATTTAAAAGCTAATCCAGACATTCCTGCACATGGTACTATCATTGAAGCACAACTTGATAAAGGCCGTGGCCCTGTTGCTACAGTTTTGATTGAAAAAGGTACATTAAGGATTGGTGACACTATAATTGCCGGTACATCATACGGTAAAGTAAGAGCGATGATTAATGATCGTGGTGAAAAAGTTAAAAAAGCTACTCCTTCAACTCCGGTTGAGGTTCTTGGGCTAAATGATGTTCCAATGGCAGGAGATATTTTGGATGCGACTGATGAGAAAATTGCCCGTTCAGTCGCAGAAAAACGTATTGCTAAAAAGAAAACTGAAGAAATTCAACAACATACAAAAGTTTCTCTTGATGATATTTTCCAACGCATCCAGGAAGGTGAGCTTAAGGAACTGAATATCGTTGTTAAAGCGGATGTTCAAGGCACGATTGAAGCTTTGAAACAATCTTTAACTAACATAAAGAATGAAGAAGTTAAAGTTGTAATAGTGCATGCTGGTGTAGGCACTATTAACGAATCAGACGTTATGCTGGCTTCCGCCGCAAATGCTTTGATAATTGGCTTTAATGTAAGACCTGATGCCAATGCTCGTAAGGCAGCAGAAACGGAAAAAGTTGATATTCGCACATATCGCGTAATTTATGATGCATTGAACGACGTTGAAGCTGCTATTAAAGGAATGTTGGCTCCTAAATTTAAAGAAGTTATCCAGGGTAGAGCTGAAGTAAGACAAGTAATTACGATTTCCAAGATGCTGATAGCCGGCTGTTATGTTTTGGAAGGGAAAATTACAAGCTCCTCCAAGATTCGACTAATTCGTGATGGTATAGTTGTTCATGAAGGTGAAATTGAATCATTGCGTCGTTTCAAAGATGATGTTCGTGAAGTAGCTTCTGGCTTTGAATGCGGTATTACGCTCGAAAAATATCGTGAAGTCAAAGAAGGCGACATTTTCGAAGCTTATACAATGGAAGAAATTAAAGCATAATTGCGCTTTGAGGTGATATTGTGGCTAGACTCCGCGTTGAAAAATTACAGGAAGCGATCAAACAAGAAATAAGTAAGATTGTGTTAAATGATATAAAGGATCCTCGAATACAATTTGTTTCTATAACGGCCGTTGAATTAACTGATGATTTAAGTTTTGCAAAAATCTACGTTAGCCTATACGGTCCTGAAGAGACAAAAAAAGATGTTTGGGCGGCTCTTAATAAAGCAATTGGCTTTATTCGTACCGAGATTGCAAAAAGGATTCGTTTGAGAGTTGCACCTTCTTTAATTTTTTGCAAAGATAATTCTCTTGAATACAGTTCTCACATTCAGACTCTTCTGGAAAAAATAAAGAAGGACGAGAAGATAGAAAATGAGTAAAAAATTAACTATGCCTGAAGTTGCGGCTTTGTTTGAAGATGCCAAAGACATTGTTATTGTTAGTCATATCAATCCAGATGGTGATGCCCTTGGTTCTACGCTTGCTTTAGCTGCAGGCTTGAGAAAAAAAGGTAAAAACGTAGTTATTTCTATCGATGATGAAATTTCTTCATACTATAATTTTATGCCAGGCATAGACCAATTTGTTCGTTTTAAACACGGTGATGTAATAAATGCTGATTTGCTGGTAATAAATGATGCAAGCTCATTAGATCGCATTGGCGTGGCTGAAGAATGCGTAAAGGCTCCGATGCTAAATATTGATCACCATGTTTCGAATACCGGATTTGCAGACTACTTATATCTTGATGTTGACGCTGCTGCTACAGGTGAAGTTATTTTTCGGTTATTTAAAGAATTAAATATTGAAATTGACCTGCAAATGGCTTTTTGTCTTTATGTCGCGATTGTAACTGACTGTGGCTATTTTAAATATTCGAACACAACTCCACACTGTATGAATTGTGCGGCTGAATTATTAGCTATTGGTGTTGAACCGGATGTAGTATCTGACTTTTTGGAAATGAAATCACATGATGACATCAAATTACTTTCCAAGGTTTTGGAAACTCTTGCCTTTGATTGTAATGGCAGAATCGCTACCATAGATATCAGTCTTGAAAACTATAATCCTGATATTGCGACAGATAGTTTTATACACTATCCGCGCTATATAGATGGGGTAGAAGTTGCAATAATGTTTAAAGGCGTAGAAGATGGGGTTACGCGTGTCAGCATGCGTTCACGCCGTCTCGATGTAAGCAAGATTGCTTTGAGTTTTGGCGGTGGTGGTCATAAAAGGGCAGCAGGTTGTACAATTTATAAAAATATGGCCGAAGCAAAAAAAATTATTCTGGCAAGTATTGTAGATGAAATGGGCAATTGCAATGGTTGATGGAATATTAAATGTTCTCAAGCCTCCCGGCATGACTTCACATGATGTTATCGGGTACTTGCGTCGTGTATTGCAGACAAAAAAAATCGGACATTCAGGGACTCTTGATCCGGATGCTGCCGGAGTACTACCGATTTTTATTGGTTCAGCAACCCGTTTATTAGAATACTCAGTTGAAGAAACCAAGTCGTATAGAGTAGAACTAAAATTTGGTATGAAGACTGATACGGCTGATGACAGTGGTAAGGTTATTGAAACTTCGTCTGTATTCAAGCCAAATCAGAATGAACTTGAAGCCGTTCTCCAAAAATTCACTGGAGCATTAAAACAAATTCCACCAATGTATTCAGCTGTACGTCACGACGGTAAAAAGCTATATCAGCTAGCCAGAGCAGGCCTGACGATTGAACGAGAGCCTAGACCTATTACTATTTACAAGCTTGATCTTGTTCATCAAGCTTCGGACTATCTGCTTCTGGATGTGGAGTGCTCAAAGGGCACCTTTATACGAACTCTATGCGAAGATATTGCCGAAAATTTGGGTATGTGCGGTACAGTAAGCTTTTTGCTCAGAACGAGATCGGGGAAATTTTTCTTAAATGATGCAAAAACATTGGAGGAAATTTCCAAAGGTCCTTTCGAGTATATTGTGCCTATAGAGTGTGCAGTAGAACATTTGCCTGAACTAATTCTTACTGACAAACAAGCATTAAGAATATCGCAGGGAGTGTTAACTTCAATTTCAGGTGTATCTGAGGGTAAATACCGCTTAAAGACGGCTGATGGAGCTTTTATCGGCATCGGAAGTTCCAATAGAGGTATGGTAAAAGCTGATAAAGTAATTAATCCTTTTACACAAATGTTATGAGGTTTTGCTAATGGAGATAATAAATGATTTTTGTGGACCTCGAATTGAGAGAGGCGCAAGCGTAATAGCATTAGGCACATTTGATGGCCTCCATCTTGGCCATTGCGATGTAATAAAAGCTGCACGTCAATATGCTGATAAGCATAACTGCAAATTATTAGCTTTTACGTTCAGCAATCATCCGCTTTCTGAGATTAAACCCGAAGCGGTGCCGGCTAAATTGATTACAAATAAAGAAAAAGAAATTCTTTTCGAAACACTTGGCGTAGATATTTTGGTAAATATTCCATTTACTCATTATTTTTCCCAACTTTCACCAGAAGAATTTCTGGAAAAGCTTAAAGTGTTTTCGTTTAAGTGTTTAGTAGTTGGCGAGAATTATAGTTATGGTTTTCTTGGTAAAGGAAATACCAAAACATTGATTAAATCTGGTCAAGAAGACGGATTTGATGTTATCGTACGTAAATTAATTGAAATTAAAGGAACCGTTGTAAGCAGTTCTAAAATACGTGAATTGATCAAAAGCGGTGAAATAGCGTTAGCAAATGAAATGCTTGGCAGAGAATATTCTATTTGTGGCACTGTTGTTTCTGGTGCTAATCGGGGAGGCTGTCTTGGCTTTCCAACAGCCAATATCGAATTTACTGACCGAGATTTAATTGTTCCTGCTAAGGGTGTTTATGCTGCAAAAGTATTGATAGATGATATTGAATATTTGGGAATGGCAAATATTGGTTACAGCCCAACTTTTGGTGACATTGAAAATAAGCGTTTAGAAATAAACATTTTTGACTTCATTGAAGATATTTATGGCAAAGATATTACTGTTAAGTTGATACTATATATTAGAGGGGAATGTCGATTTAACTCCCCAACAGAGTTGTATGAGCAGATTCAAAAAGATAAGAACGTTATATTGGCGTTTTTCAAAGAAGAAAACTAGTTGTAATTTATGTGACGTTATGCTATACTGAACAAGCATTAAAAGACCCTTGCTTGGAGATGCGACACTCCGACGCTTTCTAATGCTTGGGCGATTAAAGAATAATTGGAGGAATTTTATTATGTTGACACCTGAAAGAAAACAAGAACTTATTGAAACTTACCGCGTACACGAAGGTGATACTGGTTCACCAGAAGTACAAATCGCTATTTTGACCGAGCGTATTACTTATCTAACTGAACATTTAAAAGAACACAAGAAAGATCATCATTCCCGTCGTGGTCTTTTGAAAATGGTTGGTCAACGTCGTGGCCTTTTGAATTATTTGATGGCTAAAGATATCGAACGTTATCGTTCAATCATCTCTAAGCTCAATATCAGAAAATAGTTGTAATAATATGAAAATGCCGCAGAATATGCGGCATTTTTTTGTGTCTTTTTCTATATTTATTCGGTTTAGTTTATCTTATGGTATAATTTATAAACAACGGTTAATTTCGTTTTTGGCAAAGAAGGTGAAAAATATGTCAGAAATTAGTGGCAACAAAAAGGGTATCAAAGATACTATTTTGGAAGAACTAGAAAAACTTTACGAAATAAAGGTTCCACAGGACCAAATCATCACTGAGGAACTCGCGGTGCAATTAGCTAAAATTTCCGAAAAAATAAAACGCGAAATTTCAATCTATGTCACAAGAAACGGTCAGATAACAGATATTTCATTAGGGCACCAGGAAAGTGTAGAATTACCTCAATTTAAAGGCAGAAGAGGGGCAATAAGGCTAAGCGGTGTACGTTGTATTCATACACATTTGAACGGTAATTCCGCATTAAGCGGGGTAGATTATTCGGCTCTCAAAAATGGCAAATATGATGCAATGGCAGCAATAGGCGTAATTGGACCTGATTTTGCAAAATCGAGTTTTTCATTTGCTTTAATTGCTGGTATTGACGAACATGAAGAATATATCTGCCAGGAACATGGCCCATTTTCTTTACCTGAAGCGGAAGAAATAAATTTTGCAAATATGGTTGTTACTATTGAAAAGATAATGCAGAAACAGACTGCAGGATCAAAATCGGCTGAAAATCCAGAAAAAGCTATTTTAGTCGCAGTCGATTCAGGCGGCTTTAGGCAGTCATGGTCTACTGAAGAATCATTGGAAGAGTTAAAGCAGCTTGCGGATACAGCAGGGGCTACGGTTGTAAGCACATTCTCTCAAAAAAGACAAAAACCCGATCCAGCGTTTTTTATTGGCAAAGGCAAAGTTGAAGAACTAGCGCTCTTTGTACGGCAAGAAGATGTTGATTTATGTATCTTTGACGATGAACTTTCGCCAGCGCAGCAGAGAAACATAGAGCTTGTAATGGGAGTTCGTGTTATTGACCGTACGGGGTTGATTCTGGATATTTTTGCACAAAGGGCTCGTTCCAATGAAGGTAAATTACAAGTTGAATTAGCTCAACTACAGTATACTCTTCCGAGACTTTCTGGAAAAGGGCTTGTATTGTCGCGTCTTGGCGGCGGAATTGGTACACGCGGTCCTGGCGAAACTAAGCTTGAGATTGACCGTCGTCGTATAAGAGACCGCATCACTTTCATCAAAGAAAGCATAGAAAAAGTTAAGTCGGTGCGTACTCTTCATCGTACTGGCCGTAAAAAAAATCAGATTGCTACAATAGCTTTGGTTGGTTATACTAATTCAGGTAAATCAACCCTGTTAAATACATTGACCGCTTCTGATATCTATGCACAGGACCAATTGTTTGCAACTTTGGATCCAACAACGCGTCATTTATCATTGCCGGATAAGCAAGAGGCTATATTAACTGATACAGTTGGATTTATCCAACGTTTACCTCATCAACTGGTAAGCGCATTTAAATCTACTTTAGAAGAAGTTGCTGAGGCCGACCTATTGTTGCATGTAGTAGATATAAGTCACTCAACATACAAAAAGCAAATTGATGCGGTTTACGAAGTATTGAAAGAAATAGGTGCCTCTGAGAAAGAAATAATAACAGTTTATAATAAAATCGATAAAGTTGATCCAGACAGTGGTTTATTGGAAAAAATTAAGGGTGAGGAAAACAGCGTTCTGATTTCTGCTAAAAAAAGGATTGGAATGGATGACCTTCTTAATTTGATAGTTGACAATCTAAGTCTAAAGTCAGTTGAAACTGAATTATTGATACCATATGCAGATACCGACAAGGCAGCGAAATTGCACAAAATCAGCACTGTATTAGAACAGGAATATTGTAATGATGGTATCAGAATAAAAGCTCGCTTATCTGAAGACCAGCGAAATGAATACAAAAAGTACTTTGCGCAGATTAAATAACAACGGGCACTTTTTTGCTTAAACTAAAATATTACATAGACTAAAGGTGGACTGGATGATAAATTTTGAAGAAATAGAGCTAAATGCTTTAAATGCGGTCAATAGAAATTGTTTACCTTATGAAGAGGCAGCAGTTTATAACACAAGGAAAGTTATTAGAGCCTTCCGTAAACACAAAGTTTCCGATTATTACTTGAAACCAACGACAGGGTATGCTTATTCTGATGTGGGAAGAGAAAAGCTTGATTTGATATACGCTGATATTTTTCATGCCGAGGCTGCGCTGGTTCGTTCACAGTTTGTTTCCGGAACCCATGCATTGGCAGTTGCATTGCTTGGGGTTCTTCGACAGGGAGACGAAATTATTTCAGCTACGGGGACGCCCTATGATACTATGCAGACTATTATCGGGTTCCCGGTTAAAACTCCAGGCTCTTTGGCTGATATAGGTGTTTCTTATAAAGAAGTTCCTATGACTGGAAGCAAAGTTGCCATAAAAGAACTGCAAAGTTTAATTACGCCAAAAACAAGAATGGTTCTTATCCAACGATCCTGTGGTTATAGTGACGTAAGAAAAACGCTGACTATTGCTGAAATTGGTGAAATTTGTTCTGCAGTAAAGACGATCAACCCAGATTGCCTTTGTTTTGTTGATAATTGTTATGGTGAATTTATTGAAAAACAAGAGCCAACAGAGGTTGGTGCAGATTTAATCGCCGGTTCTTTAATAAAAAACCTTGGTGGCGGACTTGCACCAACAGGTGGTTATATTGTTGGACGCGGAGATTTAGTAGAATTAGCCTCCTATAGACTTACAGCGCCTGGCCTGGGTGGTGAAATGGGGGCCACTCTTGGTGATACAGCCAGATCATTTTACCAAGGATTATTTCTTGCACCACATGTAGTTGTTCAAGCAGTGAAAACTTCAATATTTGCTGCTGCAGTTTTTGCGCAGTTAGGATATGATGTGAAGCCATCATGTAATGAATTCAGAAGCGATATAATACAAGCAATCAGACTTGAATCGCGTGAGAGATTACGCGCTTTTTGCGGAGCAATACAAGCAAATTCGCCTGTTGATGCGCATGTTGTACCTGTACCTTCTGGGTTGCCTGGTTATCAGGATGAGATAATAATGGCTGCAGGTACTTTTGTTCAAGGTGCTTCAATTGAATTAAGTGCAGATGGTCCAATGAGAGAACCATATAATGTATATTTGCAAGGTGGATTAACTTTTGAACACGGCCGAGTTGCGATTATGTCAGCAGCTGAAATGGTAGGCAAAAAATAATATATTAGATAAAAATAAAGCACCTCTAATAGAGAAGTGCTTTATTTTTATACCAAAAAGACCTTAAATTATCATCTTTATGACATCAAAAAGACATTGTCAAAAGAAAAAGATAAAAATTAGCCTTCATGTTTAGCTTATAATACTTTTAGAATGTAATGCGAATACAAATTATCATAAAACAATAAAAAGTAGCTTAAAAACGAAAATAAGCCAAATAAGAGGGGTTGCTCTTATAAAATACGGAAAACAGCAATTACTTTTCCCATAACCTTTATGTTAGTACCGGTAATTGGTAAATAGGCATCATTTTCAGGCTGTAATCTAATTTGTTTCAGTTCACGAAAATATCTTTTTACAGTAGTTTCTTCATCGTCAATTAAGGCAACTACAATATCATTATTATTGGCATAATTTTGTTTGCGCACAATAATATAATCATGATCTAGAATTCCAGCATTAATCATGCTGTCTCCTTTAACAGAAAGCATGAAAACATCATCCTGGCAGCCAATCAAGTCAAGCGGCAGGGGATAGGTTTCTTCAATATTTTCCATTGCTAAAATAGGCTGACCGGCGGTCACCTTGCCAACCAAAGGAACAGGAACTACAGTTTTTTGACGCCAGGATGATTCCTGAGTCAATTCAAGGGCACGCGGCTTAGATGGATCACGCTGCAAAAAACCAAGTTTTTCCAGTTTCTGAAGATGTGAATGTACACTAGCGCTTGAAGAAAGTCCAACGGCTAAGCCAATTTCACGCACAGCAGGCGGATAACCCTTGCTATATACATGTTCGCGAACAAAGTCCAAAATTTGCTTTTGTCGTTCAGTCAGGGAAGATTCATCAGGCTCAACATAAGAATCTAGCTGCTGGTTTGATTTTTTAATCATTACAAAGCAACCTCCAATCTAGTGATACAAAACGATGCGTTAACATTAGCATTTAAGCAATTATAGCAAACATTACAAACGTTGTCAAACATCTGTTCGTTACAGAGTCCTATAATATATATTATGTAAAACGCACTAAAATTTATATAGTGAAATACCGAACGCACGTATCGCTTTTAATAACCCAATGTTTTGAAACTTGATATCGAATCTAAAAAGTCTTTTTTTGATCCATCATATTGTTTTTTATCTTTTGA
>CAYRVN010000016.1:13586-21115 GCA_964427675.1 uncultured Acidaminococcales bacterium | reverse complement strand
TTAGGAGCTCCCATCAAAACACGCAGCAGGAATAAGCGTCTTTTTTCGCCGCCTGACAATTTGCTGACAGGTACCCATTGCAATTCAGGTGGAAACAAAAACCGTTCCAGCATCTGCGCAGCCGAGATGCGTGAGCCATCTTTGCTTTCCACATACTCGCTGACATCTCTGATATACTCCAGAACCCGCATTTCACTATCCGGGAACTCACTATGCTGTGAAAATAGTCCGATCTTCACCGTCTGCCCGACTTTTACCGTTCCTCTGTCCGGCGTAATGCGTCCGGCAATAATTTCTATCAGTGTTGTTTTACCGCTGCCATTAGGGCCAACGATACCAACCCTGTCATTGCGCAAAAGCGTATAGGTAAAGTCGTCAATATAGGTAGTGCCCGCATAATCCAAGCCAACGCCATCACATTCAATAACCGTCCTGCCCAGCCGCGTACCGGCAGAAGATATTTCCAGATTTTCTTCGTTTTTGATACTCTTAACTTCATCTTCAATTTCTGCAAAACGTTCAACGCGGAATTTCTGCTTGGTACGTCGTGCCTCTGCCCCTCGTTTGATCCAGGCAAGTTCCTTTCGATAAATATTGTTAAGTTTTTTAGCAGCAGAGGCTTCTTCCAAGCGGCGTTCAGCTCGCTTCTCCAAAAACAAACTATAATTACCAGTATAAAGATAGCCGGTACCATTATCAATTTCCAGTGTACGGTTAATAACCCTATCAAAGAAATAGCGATCATGTGTGACCATCATCAGAGCACCCTTGCGTTGTTTCAGGTATTGTTCGAGCCGGGCTACCGTTTCATTGTCCATGTGATTGGTAGGCTCGTCCAATATCAATAAATCTGAAGGTCTTACCAAAACACCCGCCAAGGCCACTCTTTTCTGCTGGCCGCCGGAGAGTTGTTCAATTGGTTGTGAGAAATCTGTTATGCCCATTTGGGTCAAAACACTTTTGGCCTCGCTCTCCAACTGCCAGGCATAAGCAGCATCCATCTGTTGTTGTGCATTCAAAAAAGCTGCCTGCAAAGCCTGCTCTTCCGGGTTCTTTTCTACAGCTTTTAATGCGGCCTCGTAGTTGCGTATGACCTTCATAAGCTGCGACTCACCACAAAAAACCTGTTCCAAAACGGTTGCTCCGCTGATAATTTCCGGATTTTGCGGTAAATATTCAATAATCGCGCCATTGCCGATGGTAATGGTCGCCTCTTCATTTGCTTCATTCTTGGCAATATCCCTGAGTAGTGTAGACTTACCGCAGCCGTTGACGCCTATGACACCGATTTTGTCGCCAGCCTCCACGCTGAAGCTTATATCCTTAAATAAAATACGTTCACCATATGTGTGTGTGAGATTTTCTACTGTAATAATCATTGCTCATTTCGTTCCTTTCAGTACTCACAACATTATAACACAAAAGTAACTGTGCTTGATTTCTTTGGGTAACTATGCGTTATTCGCTGCAAAACGAAAACCGACGTAACCAGTAGCTACGTCGGCCTATCTACTTATCTGTTTTTATCTGGTAACTTACGCCGTCTGTGGTAACCTTTACATTGCCATTATCAGCCGTATTATAATACTTTGCCCCAACTTTGGATAATCTCTTCAATGTTGCCTGATGAGGGAAACCATATTCGTTTTCCTTACTATAGCTGGCTATAGCTACTTCTGGTTTCACAGCTTCTAACCAGGCATCGGTATTAGAATACTTGCTTGTATGATGGGCTACTTTCAGCACCTGCGAGCGAATTTTATTCTTATCAAAAGACTGCAGAATCCTTTTTTCAGTTTCACTCGTCGCATCAGCCGCCAGCATCATTGTAAACTTCTTATAGACAAGTTTCATAACAATACTATTGGCATTCAAATCAGAACGGGTATCTTGCAACAATGGCTCCTGCGGCCCAAGCACTTCCAGTACGGCACCGTCGCTGCCGATTTCTATCCTATCAGAAGCCCGCAAAAGTGCAAAAGGTATTTTCTTATCTTTCACTGTCTTTAAGTATTTTTGATACATTTTGGAAGTCGTTAGTTGCCCCGAATCATAAATCTTGCCAACTTCAAAACTTTTTAGTACCGCATTCATACCACCGATATGATCAGCATGAGGATGGGTAGCAATCAAAATGTCCAACTTATTCACGCCAAGCTTTTTGAGTTCTGCAACCAGCTTATCTGAGTTATCGCTGAGTCCGGAGTCGATCAAGACATTTTTGCCTTCTGTCTGGAGCAAGATAGCCTCTGCTTGTCCAACGTCAAGGACCGTTACAACTATTTTCTCCTGTGCAACAGCGTTCCCCTGTGCCTTATTATCAGTCTTATTTCCGCAGCCAACCAACAGCAGGCAAAAAAGCAAACCGAATAACAACAATAAAGTTTTCTTCATAATTTACCTCGTAGTGCTTCCCAACATTCTGATTTAATCAGACAACTTCTATCGTCAGATTTGGATTTTCCGCAGCAGCTTCATCAAAAACCGTTAATAGTCTCTCACCATATTCGCCAAGATGTTCATCGTCAGCAACTTCTTGTGGCAAAACAACATTCATTGGTTCCTCGATCTCCGTCAAAAAATCATAAATCTCGTCTAAAGTTTCGCAATCCGCCGGCAAGGATAGCGCATCCTGCAGATATAGATGCAATTGTTCAGGCAAAGTAAAATCCGCAATTTCCAAAATAATCTTTTTCATTTTTATCCCCCTTGGCAATCCAGCTAATAAATGATATCTGTGTTGATATCCATTCCATACCAACACCAGCTGAAAAAAGAACTTTTTCCAACTGACTTCGAGTCACTATTATACTCATCAGAAAAACAAAAATCAATACTTTTTTCGGAGCTTTGCCGGCATTTTTTGTGACTATTTTTTAGCTGTAAATAAACTCATTTTTCTGTCACAAGTTTGTTTTTCGAGAACATAGTCATTACTCAGCTGTCTTTTCCAATGGCACAAATCTTATGAAAATGGCATAAGCAGCCATAACAAGAAAAGTAACAGCAAAGATATTCATTAAAACCGTATAGCTACCGGTATTCTCTCTGACAAAAGAAGTTAAAAGCGGTCCGGTGATACCCGCCATCGCCCAGGCAGATAAAATTCTACCATGAATCGCCGCTAGCTCTTTAGTGCCAAAAACATCGGAAAGAAAAGCCGGCATGGTAGCAAAACCTCCACCGTAGCAGGAAATAATAACATAAAAAAGTACAGGAAACCACACTGGACTCGCTGTTTGTGTCAAAAGATAAAAAGCAACTGCTTGAATCAGAAAAAATGCGATAAAGGTATTAGCCCTGCCCAGGTAATCAGAAGCTGCAGACCAGCCTAAGCGTCCAAGTCCGTTAATAATACCGATGATTCCTACAACTACTGCGGCGCTCATAGCAGACATACCCGCTATTTCCTGCATCATCGGACTTGCGACTGAGAGCAGACTGATACCGCAGGTAATATTGATATACAGATAAAGCCAGAGTACATAAAACATCTTCTTGTGCATTGCTTCCTTCAACGAAACATGCTTTCCTAAAAAACGAGCCTTGACTTGCGCAGTTGTTTTTGTTTCCTTAGGAGGTTCCAGGTACAGTGCCGATGGCAGCATAATAACAAGATAGATGCAGCCGAGCGTCAGAAAACAATAAATAAGACCTACTTGTTCAATCAGAAATTGAATGATAGGGCTGGCAAACCAAGCGCCAAAACCAAACCCCATAATAGCAAGTCCTGTTGCAAAACCCCGTTTTTCCGGGAACCATTTTATGAGAGTAGAAACAGGCGTGATATAGCCAATCCCCAAGCCTATACCGCCAATGACACTGTAAAACAAATATAATACCGGTAAGCTGTTCATAGATACTGCCAGACCTGCGCCTAACATTCCTGCTGAAAAGAACAAAGCTGATACAATACCTGACTTGCGCGGGCCATATTTTTCAACATACTGGCCAAGAAAAGCGGCTGACATACCTAGAAAGAAAATGGCCAGGCTAAAAGCCCACTGTACATCTCGCAGACTTACCCCCATCTCTTGCATTACGGGTTTTGTAAAGACACTCCAGGCATAAACGCTGCCAATGGAGATATGAATGCCAACGGCTGAAAGTGCAATAAAGTTTCTGTTCTTGTTACGCCAATCTGTAGAAAAAGACATTAAAAATACTCATTCCTTTCGTTTGCTTTGTTTGATTAAAAAACAGGCGAACCAGGTAGCCCGCCTGTCTAGCATGTTAGTCTTGCAGTACTAATTTTTCCAGTGTCAACGGTTGTATGTATTCACCTTTCGTAAATGCCCTCATGTTGCCGCCGGAAATTTCATCAATCAATGTAATTGTTTTTTCTTCGCCCACACGACCAAACTCAAACTTTATATCATACAGTTCAATATCTTTTTTCTGCAGTTCTTCTTTAACAATTCCAGCTATTTTTTGCGTCATGGTTTTTAATACTTCATATTCATCTTCCGTTAAAATACCAAGAATTGCTAGGGCATCCTTCGTAATTGGCGGATCTTCCCTGGCGTCATCCTTCAACGTAACTTCAACAAAAGCCGGCAGCGCCTGTCCCTCTGCGGAACAATATTCGCCATAACGACGGTAGAAACTGCCAACGGCACGGAAACGACAGATAACTTCCAGCCCTTTACCAAAAACTGTAGCGGGTTTGACTTTCATAGTTGCTTCTTCAATGTTAGCATCTAGGTAGTGGGTTGGAATACCCTTTGCTTGCAATATTTCAAAAAAATACTTGGTTAGCCGTAATCCTGCCCGACCAGCCCCTTCCAGAGTCAAGCCGATAGTATTGGATCCTGGGTCAAAGACACCCTCATTACCAGTACAGTCATCTTTAAATTTCAGCAAGTAATTTCCTTCCGGCAGTTTGTAAACGTCCTTGGTTTTACCAGTATAAACGAGCTCCATTATAACTCCCCCTGTCTTATTATTCCAATTTTATTTAGTTTTGCTTGTTCTTATTTCTTTTCATTATATAATAGTGACAATAGACCAGCAAACATTTTATTTAAATATTAGTCCAATTTAACTTGATAAATTTTACACTCTCAACGATAATATTCCTATGACAAAAAAAGTAAAGGTGCATCTAAATGACAAACTCGAAATATTTTCATATGTTCAAAGTTTTTTTCAAGATTGGTCTTTTCACGATTGGTGGTGGCTTAGCTATGATTCCTGTTATCAGAAATGAATTTGTGGAAAAACAGCACTGGATTAATGATGAAGATATTACCGACGTGCTTGCTATCTCACAATCCATGCCTGGTGTCATTGCCGTCAATGCTTCGACTTTTCTCGGCTACAGGCTGGGAGGCATACGCGGAGCTTTAGTATCTACG
This sequence comes from uncultured Acidaminococcales bacterium, assembly GCA_964427675.1. Lineage (GTDB taxonomy): Bacteria > Bacillota > Negativicutes > Acidaminococcales > Acidaminococcaceae > RZYP01. The sequence continues at coordinate 15,758 of CAYRVN010000016.1, read as the reverse complement.
CTTGGCGTGGTCCTCCCTTCTTTCATCATAATTTTACTGATTGCCGCTCTTTTTACCGATGAAATTGGCAATAACCAATATGTCAATAGCTTTTTCAGCGGTGTCAACGCGGCTTTGGCTGCACTTCTATTGGCAGCATCGATAGAACTTGGCAAAAAATCCGTCAAAGATTATGTTGGCTGTGCTATCGCAGGCTTCTCTGCCCTGACAGTTGCCGCCTTCGATCTTGATATTGCCGTAGTTGTTCTCCTTTCAGGCTTGACGGGTTTCCTTTACTACAGACGTAAAGGAGCTGACAACTTATGATTATTTATTGGCAGCTGTTCTCGGTTTTTTTCAAAATCGGCCTTTTCTCCTTCGGTGGAGGTTTAGCCATGATTGCCTTTATACAGCAGGAAATAATAAGCCGCAACTGGCTAACACCCGCAGAATTTGCTCAGATTGTCACTATCTCGCAGATGACTCCTGGTCCTATCGCCGTTAATGCCGCCACTTTTGTCGGTGCCCGCGTCTGTGACAGCAGTCCGCTTGCTTCCTTCTTCGGGTCGTTAATAGCTACTTTAGGCGTAAGCCTGCCGTCGTTTATCCTGATCTTGCTGGTTGCCGGTTCGCTCAAAAAATTCAGCAATTCGCTAACAGTAAAAGCTGTTTTGCATGGCATCAGACCAGCCGTCATTGGTTTTTTGCTGGCCGCTGTTGTCGTTTTTATAAAATTAGCGATTTTCCCTTTACTGCCTGATTCTGTTCCAGGTAATTTTCATCCTTCCGGCCTTCTTCTCATCTGTTTCCTGTTTTATTTACATTACTATCGTAAAATCGCACCCATATCCTTGATTATGTTAGCCGGCATTCTGGGTCTGGTGCTATATTGATATCAGGGTATCAAAAAACCACAAAACTGGGGCCTACCACCAGTTTTGTGGTTTTTTATTTATCATTTTATTGTCTCACAATATTCAGCCGCCACCCAGCCCTCGCTGCCATTGCTTCTTTTAACCTTGTACCAATCACGTCCATTGTCATTCAGGCTCTGCAGAATTTCAACACTTTCGCCTTTGGCGAATAAATCCATTATGTCAGCATTTAAATTAGGTTCACTGCGCAAACGCACATCTTCGCCTGTAATAAGACCTCTCAAACCAGTACTTACAGTTGTTTCTGCAGAATTCTTCTTGCAGTACTGCGTAGCAACCCATCCTTTGCTGCCATTTTTTCTTACTACGTAAGTCCAGGATAACCCATCTGCCATTTGCTGTTTGCCATAGCGGATTGGTTCACCGTCCTTCAGTATATCGATAATTTTGGTATTCATACCTGGCTGCTGGCGGAATCTGACTTCCGTCCCGGCAATGATGCCCTCTTCCAATTCTTCTTGTATGGTATTGGCAGGAACTTCTTTAACTTTTGTTTCATCAGCCGCCGTCAGGTTAACTTCAACTTCCCCCAAAGCTTTGTCCGCAACAGCACCAGCATAGTAGACAGCAATAATATCATCATCGGTATCAATATAATAATTATCAGGATATAAAACAGCTTTTTCCTTTTCTATCTTGTAGACGTACTTTAACCCGTCTTGCGCACGATTCAAGACAGCCTCCTTATTATAATAATTACTTAAATTGATAATTTTACCTGTCGCTAGATTGTAATTTAAGCCATAAGTAATCACTGCGTTTTTTTTATCAGCCGCAGTATTTTCTATTTTCAGCGTCATACTTAAGATGCTGCTGGCATTCTTGTGAATGTAATATCTTAATTTTCCTTTACTGCCTTTTTCTTCTACTCCTGCATAAAATTGCTGCACATATTTATCGATATCTGCATTAATCAACTCTTGCGCGTCTTCGCTTTCCAAGCCATAGACCATAGGATATTCAGCATCATACAGTTCTTCATTCCTTGTTACTGTACGAATATTAGCGCTTCCCGTATCTTCCGCGGCAGCATCATATACTCCTGTGCCAAGCATAAAATATATAGTCAGGCAAACAAAAAAAGCCTGACGAAATGCATTTTTAAAAATAACCATTACGTTTCTGACCTCCACATATCACTGCTTTTCAACCCGCTATAGATTGCTGGCTATTGTTCCTTAATACGGCTATAAACAAAATGTCTATCACGGCGGACCTTAAATACGCGAAAAAGTCCTGAAACGAGCAAGATACCAAG
>CAYRVN010000016.1:6350-13486 GCA_964427675.1 uncultured Acidaminococcales bacterium | reverse complement strand
TTCTCGGCGCATTAAAGAGCACAGCAAAAGCAGTCGTTGCTATATATGAAAATAAAATAGAAACAATCATCAAAACTTACCTCCTTAAGCCAGCCAGATACGGAGAACTACGGCAATGCCAACCGCCAGCGAGGCGGCAAATAAAAATGCTTCGGCTATACGCGAGTTCCCGGATAAAAGATCTCCAGCCATGAAATCCCTAAGACCGTTGGTAAAAGCAACACCTGGCAAAAATGGCATGATCCCGCCTACAATTATCTTTTCCTGCGTGCAGTCGCTGTTCAGTTGACAACAGGTCAAAGCAACAAAGGCTATGATCATACCGGCCAATGCGTTTTCCCAGAAAGAAGTAATACGCAGAACCGCCAATTGCTTGACGGCTAACATGGCAGCGAAGCCAGTAAGAAAAGCTGCACCAAAATCTGCGAAGCTACCTCCCAGCATCACAGCGAAACAGGCTGCAACAGTGCCAGACGCCACACTAGTCACGTATTTCGAAGGCGTTGGACGCTTCCGTAATTCTTCCAGGTATAATTTGGTTTCTTCATAACCAAGGGGCCAATTACCAAAAGTATAGGACATATCACTAACAGCACTAATCAGACTGAGGTTGGTTGTACGTGCCATAACCCTCGTCATACAGGTAAAGCCGTGTGCTTTCTCGTCCCCGATAATGATGAATGTAGGTGTGACAAACACTTTCACGTAACCCATCTTACGCCAGGCGCAAAGTCGAATGATTGTATCCTCAACCCGATAAGTTTCCGCTCCGCTAGTCAAGAGAATTTTGCCAGCAGTCAACGCTATATTTAGTACTTCTTCCTGACTCATCGTCATAATTTTTTCAGTCGTCATTTTTTCTCCTGTCAGGACTCAGCAAATAATTGGGCAACAGCTTCTTTAAAGCGAGTTGCACCGCCCATTGAGGGATGGGGGACAGCCGCGCATTCAACCCCATATGCCTTTAAGGTATTGGCCGATTTTTGTCCTATTGCAATAATTTTCATGTTTGGAATCAGCTTGAGCAGCATTTTAGCATAGATAATTCCTGCATCCAGCTCCTCCTTACTGGGAGTCCTGTTAGTCAATATTCCTGTCTTTTTATAAGGATGAAAAGGGAAAATATTCCACAGAATAACTTCCATTGTCGAAAGGTTATGCCTTGTTAATGTGTTCCACATTACTGTAGCAGTTGGTTCATTGAACCCTTCTTCCTGTTGTTTTTTATTCAGATAGATACTCTGAGGGTTGCTTGTACGCCGATATGGCCATTCACCGAGTACGCATTGCGGATCTACTGATGCATGCCTCCCAAGCAAAATCCGTTCTGAAGTCATGGCCATACCGGAAAAATGTCCTCCTTGATAGCCAAGCCCTTCGGCAATAAAAAGATACCGGGCGTTATGCCTCAATTCAAGATATCTTTTTAAATTAGCCGCCCTTATTACAGGTGCCACCGGACTTATATCGTTTAATTCATCATAATCAGCCCAAGGATTGAAAACCAAAGGTGCATTGTATTTCTGCAGTTCCTGTAAAAAATCGTTTATCAACATATAACCTCCAAAAAATATACATTATAGATTATTCGACCAGAAATAAAAAAAGCCTGCCGCTAAAAAGCGACAAGCTTAAAAAACATATTTTTTTGAACTATAAGTTTACAGAAGAATCATCATACCAACAATCAAAGCAAGGGTAACACCCAAAGCATTACGTTTTGCAACTTCGATTGGGTTACAGCCAGCTATACCAGCGCAGATAATAGTTGCGCCAGCAATCGGAGACATTGTACGTCCAAGGGTGCCGCCGAGGGCAGCAATGGAACCCATGTCGATAATGCTGATGCCGAACTGAGCAGCATGAGGAGTTATTGATTCGTTGAAAGCAACTGTTGCAGCATCACCGCTGCCGCTGATCATGCCAAGGAGGAACGGTCCGAAAGCCGCAGCAATCTTAATAACACCTTCTGAGCTGACCATTGCTTTCAGGAAAGCTGCTACGAGGCCCATGGCCTTCATACCGCTGACAAAAACACCAACGGAAATGATAATACCAAGAATCTCGCCGTAACCATTACCCATGCCGTTAAAGAATGATTTAGTTACTTCAGTTGGGTTACTTCTGGTAATCAGAAGAGCAACTATTGCCCCGATAACCATCGCATGAGGAACCCCCATTTTGAAAGCCGGTACTTTACCAGTCTCGCCTAAAACCAGAATAACAACAGGCAGAATAGGCATTAACGCGTAGATGAAATTACTTTTGAAGTTTTCATCCAGCTCAACACTGCCTTCTGGTTCATGGCCCTTATTTTCTTTCAGAATATAAGCAAGAACGGTTACGCTGGCAGCTGTTATCACAACTGCAACTATGTCAGCCATCATATGATTCTGGATAACATCGGCTATCTGTACATTGGCAAGTTTGGCAATAACACCATTATGCATCAAGCCTGGGCTTAACATACTCCCGAACGTTCCAGACTTTACTGCCGCAGCTGCCATCGCCGGATGGATGCCAGCCGACATAAGAATTGGAATGAAAATTGCACCAACAGCAGCCGAACACCCCGCAGCGCTCGGCAATGCAATATTAATGACAAAGGTCATAATAGTTGTACCAGGAATCAAGAGCGGTCTAACCTTTTTCAAAACACCAGCCAAAAGGCAAATGAGATGTTTATCGCAGGTTGTATATTTCATTACCAGCGCAAAACCCATTACAGAACAAACCGAGGTAATTAACCCACCTGAAACCATTTCTTTGGCAAAAGCATCAAGTGCTGTCATTGGCTTACCCGCCAGCGCTGCCATCAGAATACCCGCTCCAATCAGAACAAGTCTAGAATCATAGCGTTTGAGCATCAAATAAATAGAAGCTATGATTATCAGACATCCGAGCGCTATCATCATAAATAAAACCTCCCCTTAATAAAATACGAACTATAACACAAAGTATTTTATCATTATTCGGTTCTTAGGCGCTACCTTTTTGCAGTAAGTATATTGTATACAAGTGTTAATTATTAGTATTTTTGCATATATATATGCAAATTTTGTTATTTATTTGTAATGTTTTACTCTTCGTCTGCCGCCATCAGCTCTTCCCACTTAAGCATCAGGTTATCTATTTCCTTCTTCATTTTTTCGTATTCTTCGGCCAGTCTGGCACTATTTTCCAGGTCTTCATGATTAGCTGGATCAGCAAGCTGCTTTTCGAGAAGTTTCAGCATTGCTTCCTGTTCACGGATATTAAGTTCAACTTTAGCTAATAATTTTTCTAGTTCTTGTTCACTGTATCTGCGCTGCTTTTCTTCTGGTTTCGTTTTTACTGGCTTGCTTTCTTTTGCGACAACTTTATTTTCACTTTTGGATCCGGTATCAGCTGTAGCTTCTAAAGTAGCCCGCTTTGCTTTTTCTTCAATATAAAAAGAATAGTTTCCCTTATAATCATTAACTTGCTGATTATCTATCTCCCAAATCTGATTGGCAACTTCATTGATAAAATAGCGATCATGGCTGACGACCAGTACCGTACCATCATAAGCTTCCAAAGCAGCTTCTACCGCTTCTCTGGCTGCAATGTCCAAGTGATTCGTCGGTTCATCAAGAATTAAAAGGTTGGCGCCGTCAAGCACCAGCTTCAATAAAACCAAACGTGCCTTTTGCCCGCCGGAAAGCGTGCCTATTTCTTTAAAAACATCATCACCATGAAACAGCATGCCGCCTAACAAGGAACGGGTATGTTCCGTCGTATAGCCGTATTCGGTCAAAAAATTATCCAGCAGCGTCTGGTTGGGATCAAGACGTTCATAACTTTGGGAAAAATAGCCAATCTTTACCCGATTACCAATTTTGGCCTTACCTGTGACTGGCGATAAGTCGCCCAAGATAGTTTTAAGAAGCGTAGTTTTACCAGCACCGTTTGGTCCCAGCAGTGCAGTCTTCTCACCTTTGCGCAGGACAAGATTAATATCTTTTAGCAAAACATTTTCGCCATAACCTACAGACAACTCTTCCAAAACCAGCACTCTTTCCGCCGATTCCGGTGCAGGCGGCAATCTTAGTTCGAATTCTTCAATACGCTCAGGCCCTTCAACCCGCTCCAGCCTGTTTAATTGTGATTGACGTCCACGCGCCATCTTGCTTTTTATGCCAGCTTTAAAACGACGTATATAGGCTTCAGTGCGTGCAATGTATTCCTGTTGAGCCTCATAGGCGGCCTCCATGGTTGCCATCTGAATTTCCTTTTGTGCCAGATACTGGTCATAATTGCCTTTAAAATTCTGTAAGCGGCCGCCTTCCATTTCCAAGATCCTGCCAACAACATTATTAAGGAAATAACGATCATGGCTGACAATCAAAACGCCGCCTTTAAAAGCACGCAAATAACCTTCCAGCCATTCTGTCATTCTGATATCAAGATGATTTGTCGGTTCATCCAGAATCAAGAGATCAGGTTCTTTCACAAGAGCCGCTGCCAATAAAATTCTGGTTTTCTGACCACCTGAAAAGTTCTCAGCTGGTTTATCCCATTCATTTTCCGCAAAACCCAAACCATGCAGAACCATCTTGATTCTGTTCTCATAATTATAGCCGTCAGCATGTTCATAGATATTCGATACTTTTGCATAGTCTGCCAGCAAAGCCTCGAGTTCAGCACCCTTTGCAGAAGCAACTTGTTTTTCCAATACTGCCATTTTTGCGCGTAATTCAATAATTTCTTTGCCTGCGTTAACCAAAAATTGCCACAAAGTACCTTCGCCGATACCTTGAAAACCTTGTTCTACATACCCGATCCTAAGGCCTGGTTCAAACTTAATAAAACCACTGTCTACCGTCTCCGGTGCCAATAGACACCTGAGCAAGGTGGTTTTACCGCCGCCGTTAACGCCGACCAGACCAACCTTTTCGCCCTGATCAAGCATAAAACTGACATTCTTAAAAATTTCGTGAATGCCAAAACTTTTTGCTATATTTTCAACTACTAATTGCATATAAAATCAATCCCTTATTTTCATTAACCAAAATTCAAATGACAAAACAGATTAAGGCTGCCAGAAAAGGTTTCCGCCTTTCCGGGCAGCCCGTCATCTGTTTCATCACTCTTCATAACCCTGCGGGTGTTCTTTGTGCCACTGCCATGCCGAAGCAATAACCTCTTCAATGGCACTATGTACAGGTTTCCAACCCAGTTCTTGACTAATTTTTTGGGAAGATGCGATCAGAACCGCTGGATCACCAGGCCTTCTGTGTTCTTCCGACACTGCAAAATCAACATTGGTAACTTTTTTCGCTGTTTCAATGATTTCTCTGACACTGAAACCTTTTTCCGAGCCAAGATTGTATATCTTGCTTGAGCCGCCATTAAGCAAATGCTTGAGAGCCAATACATGGGCAACAGCAAGATCAGCGACATGAATATAATCACGAACACAAGTACCATCAGGAGTCTGATAGTCAGTGCCAAAAATAGACACGCTGTTTCTGATTTTCAAAGCGGTCTTTAAAACTATCGGGATCAAATGTGTCTCCGGGCGATGATCTTCACCGATTTTACCAGATGCCGAAGCACCGGCGGCATTGAAATACCTGAGTGCAACATAGCGCAAGTCATATGCCATATCATAATCAGCGAGCATGGTTTCAATCATCAATTTAGTCCTGCCGTAAACATTGGTCGGACATACCGCAAATTCTTCCTCAATCGGCCATTTTTCAGGTTCGCCGTAAACAGCAGCGGTAGAAGAAAAAACAATGGTGTCAACGCCTGCTTTGCGCATCGCATCAAGAAGGCTGAGGGTACCGGCTACATTATTATAATAATAACGGCCAGGATTTTCCATGGATTCGCCAACAAGGCTGCTGGCAGCAAAATGCATGACAGCATCAATCTCATATTCCCCCATGATATGTTCAAGAAAATCCAGATCATGGATATCACCATTAATCAGCAGTACATCTTCCGGCACAGCATCTGCATGCCCGGTAGAAAAATTATCGTAAACAATAGGTACAAACCCGCTATTTTTTAATTCTTCAACTACGTGAGAACCAATATAACCGGCTCCGCCTGTTACTAATACGTTCATTATTTATGCCTCCTTAGGCTTCTTCGCCGCCAATAAGTTCCAATAATTCCTGAGTTTTTTCTGCTAAAAGCTTTTTATCAGCGCGGGTTTCTACATTCAGGCGCACAACAGGTTCCGTATTTGATATACGAACATTAAAACGCCATTTATCATAATCTACGGTCAAGCCATCCAGATGGTCTGCCTTGCCGCTTGCAGCATACTTGCTTTCAACCTTTGCCAGAACTTCTGCAGAATCTTTAACCTTACGATTAATTTCTCCGCTGCAAGGGAACATTTCCATACGTTCTTCCACCAACGAAGATAGCGTTCTGCCGGCAACACATAGATGTTCAGCAATCAGCAGCCATGGTATCATGCCACTGTCACAATAGGAAAAATCACGGAAATAATGATGAGCTGACATCTCGCCACCATAGATAATTCCGTTAGCACGCATGCACTCCTTCATAAAAGCGTGGCCGCTGCGGCATCTTATTGCTTCTCCGCCCAAGCGTTCTACAATTTCCAATGTATTCCAGGTCAGGCGTGGATCGTACATGATTTTTTCACCAGGATATTTTTTCAAGAAAATCTCTGCCAGAAGACCGACAATATAATATCCTTCAATGAATTCAGCCTTCTCGTCAAACAGGAAGCAACGATCAAAATCGCCATCCCAGGCAATACCGAGATCAGCCTTGTTTTCTCGCACAGCTTTAGCTGTGGTCTCTCTGTTTCTGACAAGCAACGGATTTGGCACACCATTAGGGAATGTGCCGTCAGGTGTTGCGTTAATTTTTACAAAATTGAAGGGCAAATGCTTCTCCAGCTGTGAGAGAGCAATATCTGCGCCCCCATTGCCTGGATTAGCAACTATCTGCAACGGTTTCAGAGCATCCAAATTGATATAGCTCAGCAGATGTTCAATGTAAGAAGGCATGATGTCAACTTTGCGTACCGTTCCGGCTTGCTTATCCAGATAAATACCACGCGGCAGATCTGATTTAACAACCATGTCCGCTATATCCATCAAACCTGTTTCCGAAGAAACCGGCCTTGC
>CAYRVN010000016.1:0-6250 GCA_964427675.1 uncultured Acidaminococcales bacterium | reverse complement strand
CAAATCTCCTTACGTAATTTCCGATTTTTGTGAAAGACTGTCATAATAGTTTCTACTTTTTAATAAGAAAATCCTGCTAGATCAGCAGGATTTTCGTGTAACCTTTTCATACATTATATAGGGAACATTGTTTGCTGCTTATTTTTTCGAAGAAGCTTAAATCCTATAACCTGACTTTGCCAAAAATTTTTCTGCCGCAGGCCCCAAATACCATCTTATGACTGTAAAGAATGGTCTGTATGAACCATCCTTATCAGGTGTCAATAAACCTTCTGCGAGCCTGTCCAGACATTCCTCAAACTCTAATCCTTGTTTTATGCCATTTTCAATTTCATTTTGAAGCACATCAATCACAACGAGCCGCATACGCCTCAGTCGGCGGGCATTCAGATTAAGTTCCCTGATAGTATTATTGGCTTTTTTGGAAAACTTTTGCGGACAAGTTTTTTCATCAACAATCATTTTCCCGTTGTATTCAAGATAACGAAAAAGTCTTACCTCCGCTGGTATGTGCAAAGGATTGAGAATGGTGCGTGACAAATCTCTGCCGCCCTTCGGTATATCGCAGCTTCTGTCATTTTTGCGCGAAGAATAACGCCAGTCAGAATTCGGTACATCTTTCTGGCTGCCGCCATGACAGACACCCAGCATATTATCCCAGCACAAATGCCAGTTTTTACCTTTATTATTCGTTTCGCTTTTTGGATGAAAGTGCTCTACGCGAAAATCATCAATATCCTCTTCATTTTCTGCCATTTTGATGCTAATTTCGCAATAGGCACATAACCCATGTTGATCCTTATAAATCTGTCTTTTGATTTCCTTGTAGCCACGCCGGGAACGGCGTCTGAAATGTTCCCAGGTTTCATGAGGAAAAGCTTCAGAAAATAATTTTAGTTGTTTCGGCACTATTTTTGATTTAAAAACTTTTTTCATTTCTTGTCCCGCCGGTAAGCACGCATTTTGATGTCCATGTCTGCCTTAATCAAAGCCGGTTCGCGATCCTTGCCCCATTTATCGAGTTCCTTGCGCAAGGCAATTGCTTCAGCGGAATCCCATTGGTCATCGCTTACCAACTCCAGGTAGCGCATCAAAGTTTTCACTATTGGTAGAGCTTTTGGTCTGGTGTCAACATTCTGAATTTCTTTTAAAAGCTGATAACTCTCCGCGCCAAGTGAAAATTCCGGGCTGTAAATTTCTACTTGTCCGTCATCCCAGCGGAGAGCTCTGATTGATCTGGCCGGAACAGTAGTAAGTACCTGCGGGCTATGCGTGGTAATAATGAACTGTACCATTGGAAAAGCCTTTTGCAGATCTGCTACAACGGTTTGTTGCCAGGAAGGATGCAGATGCATATCAACTTCATCAATTAAAACTATGCCGGGCGTTCTGATAGCTGCCTCTTCACCAAGGTCAGGATTCAAGCGGATCATGCGGTAAGCAATATCAGCCACCATACTGATGACGCTGCGAATACCGTCACTAAGCGCACTAACAGGCAAGGTTCCTATATGTTCATGAGTAATAACAAGGCTTTGCAAAGAAACACTGTAATCTATGTCTTTCCAGCCCATACTGCTTAGAGAGATGCCAATCGCTCTACTGACAGCTTTCAAAACTTCCCTGTAAGGATTTTTTTCATCAGAATTTCTTTCTTTCAGATAACAATCAAATTCCATCGCACTCAAAGCGGCATACTGAAACCAGTGCCCGAAAGTTTGATAGGTATTGGATGGCTCCAGCGCATCAAAATAACCGCTGTCACGTTCTAAGTTCAGTTTCTTGCGATTGCCGGCCAGAATCTTGGCATCCTCCCACATTCTTGTTGTGCCATAATAAGCTATGACAGGCAATATGACCTTTTCATCATGCTCGCTATGCACAGCCTTTTGCATCTGGCGTCCGTAATCAGTCAAAGTTTTGGCATTCTTAACTGTAGTTCGGCCGCCCTCATGCGTCAATTCTCGGCGCCAGGAAAAGGCTTGCCCGCCAAGAACACCATCTACTTCCATAACAATCGGGTATTGCCTTTTCATGCGCAAGATCCTCAGTTTACTGTTGTTATTATTCTGCTGTACCTGCATTACATCACTATCTGCAAAACTATAAGTTTTCACGCCATTAAAACAACCCATATAAGGTCCTACGGCAATTGCCACAGCGTCAAGAATCGCAGATTTGCCTCTGCCATTTTCTGCAACAATCACTGTTAAATCGTCTTCAAATTCGATTGTAAAATCATCAAAACAACGAAAATTCTTCAGGTGCATCTTGCTAATCCTCATTGCTCCACCCTCCTACAAAAATCTTCTGCTTTAATTATACCTTTTTTTGGTTTTTTTGCCATAATCGTATATAATTGTAATTACTATATTTAAAAGGACTGATTATGTGAATATTTTTGTAACTTTGCTGCTCGCAATGGCAGTCATAATAGCAATGTTGAGACGACGTCACCCTATTGGACCTGCTATTCTTGCCGGCGGACTTTTGATCTGGCTTTTACAGACACACGAATTAAGTAATCTTTGGACTGCTGCCTGGCAGACTGCCACCAAAGGCCGTACCTATGATCTGCTTTTGGCTCTTTATTTTGTAATGTGTCTGGAAATAGAACTGCGTACCAGCGGTACACTTGATGGTATGATTGCAGCCCTGCAGCGCCTCTTTTCCAGCAAAAAAATAACCCTAGCCATTATGCCGGCTTTTCTTGGTCTTTTACCCTCGCTGGGCGGTGCCCGCTTTTCAGCGCCAATAGTCGAGATTGCCAGTAAAGGGTCTGACGTTACTGTAGACGAAAAAGCCACCATCAATTTCTGGTTTCGTCATATTTTTGAATATGTAAATCCAATTAACCCCGGTATGATAGTCGCTTGCAGCATTGCAATGATCCCAATCAGCTCGTATATAATGCATATCGGCTGGCTAAGCTCGATTGCTCTGGCACTTGGTTGGTTATTCTGCCTGCAGCCGCTGAAAATTAGCAAACACAACGAAGTAGAAACTTCAACTGAGGAAATCCGTAAAAATATCGCAGATGTTGCTTTGTCTCTTGCCCCTGTAATCGTTAACTTCATTCTCGTTGTTGCCTTTGATTTTGGTGCCGCTTCCTCTATGGGCATTGTTGCAATTGGCATGATTTTCTTGCTGCGCAGTACTTATCGTGTTGTCAAAGTTAAAGATGTCTTTCTTGGTGCCATCGATAAAAAGATGATTTTGAATATACTCTGTATCCTCTATTTTATTCAGTTATTGACTGTAACAGGTACTCTTGATGCCGTCGTTACAGCATTTCAAGCTTCATCACTTCCTGTTCCAGCCGTAATCGCCTGCGTCTCACTTATAATAGGCATCCTTACAGGTCTTTCCCAAGGTCACGCGGCTATTGTTCTTCCGGTTGTCGCTGCAGTTGCACCCGGCGATCTTAGTTTGATAGGTATTGCAATGGTTTTCGGTATCGCTGGCCAAATGATAACTCCTACACATGTCTGTCTCACAGTAACGCTCGACTATTTCAAGGCTGATTTCTTTAAGACTTTACGCCCTGTCATTATCATGGAAATACTGTTGCTCGCAATTTTTGCTGTTAAGACATTATTCTTCGGCTGAATTTATTGCAGGCGCAAAAAAACCGCTTCAATTGAAGCGGTTTTTCTTTTTGCTTAATTATAGGTTTTTCTCAATGCGTTCCATGGCTTCAATAGTACCTTCACGACTGCCGAAAGCAGTAAGTCTCAGGTAGCCTTCACCCATTTTGCCAAAACCAGCACCTGGTGTACCAACTATAGCCAGTTTCTCCAACAGATAGTCGAAGAACTCCCAGGAACCCATGCCATTAGGGCATTGCAGCCAGATATATGGTGAATGCACACCACCATAGAATTTAATACCTTTTTTGGTTAAGGTATTCATCATGATTTTAGCATTCTCGCGATAGAATTCCAGCATTTCCTGGCATTCTTTTTGTCCTTGTTCGCTGAAAACAGCTTCCGCACCACGCTGAATAATGTAAGGAACGCCATTGAACTTGGTTGTTTGACGACGCAGCCACATTTTATTCAAAGACATTTCCTGTCCGTTGCCAGCTTTTCTCTTCAAAGCCTTGGGGACTACAGTATAGCCGCAGCGAGTGCCGGTGAAGCCTGCAGTTTTAGAAAGCGAGCAAAGTTCAATCGCACATTCCTTAGCACCTTCCACAACATAAATGCTGCGCGGAATAGCAGGATCGGTGACAAAGGATTCATAAGCAGCATCATAAAGAATAACTGCATCATTTTTCAGTGCATAAGCAACCCATGCTTCCAACTGCTCTTTGGTGTAAGCAGCACCGGTTGGATTATTAGGCGAACAAAGGTAGACAACGTCTGCCTTAATGCTATCATCAGGCATCGGCAGGAAGTTATTTTCCGGAGTGCCATTGATATAGACAATATTGCGCCCGCACATAATATTGGTGTCAACATAGACAGGATAAACAGGATCCGGTACCAAAATAGTATTGGAATTATTGAAAATATCGGTTATATTGCCACAGTCACTTTTAGCGCCATCGCTGATGAAGATTTCATCAGTAGCAAGCTCTACACCGTGTTCCTTATAATAGTGAACTAAGGCTTCGTGCAGGAAATCGTAACCTTGTTCTGGGCCATAACCGCGGAAAGTCTCTTTAACGCCCATTTCTTCAACTGCTTTTTTCATAGCGTCAACGACTGCCGGGGCCAAAGGCAAAGTTACATCGCCGATACCCATGCGGATTACCTTTTTGTCCGGATTATTTGCCACAAAAGCTGTTACTTTTGCCGCAATCTGTGAGAACAGATAGCTTTCTTTCAAATTACAATAGTTTTCATTCATTACTGCCATGTCGTAAATTCCCTCCAAAGTAAAATATATAAATAAAATTTAAGCTAAATTCTTTGTGCTGATATTTTAACATATAATCTCTTTTTCTGTATGAGCATTTAATAAAATCAACACAAAAAAGTAAACATACTTATTTGTTTAAAATTTCTTCAGGTATCTCAATTACACCGTCAAAAACGTGCGTTGCAGGTCCTTTCAAAAACACATGATTATCAGAACGATAAGTTACCTTTAATTTTCCACCTTTGACGAGCACATTAAGTTCCTGATCCTTTTTGCCAGCTTTGCTAAGAAAAATAGAAGTAACAGTTACAGCGCAAGCACCTGTACCACAAGCCCAGGTTTCACCGCTGCCGCGTTCCCATACACGGAATTTAACGGTATTCTCGTCGATAACCTGCACGAACTCGACATTGGTACGTTCCGGGAATAGCGGATGATTTTCGATGCGAGGACCGATTTCTTCGAGTTTCAAGGAATCAACATCGTCAACGAAGATTACAAAGTGCGGATTGCCCATGGAAACAGCGGTTCCGTTGTAAGTCAGATTATCGTCAATGACCAGGCCCTGATCCATAAAGACATAATGGTCACTGATCATTGGTATTTCTTTTGTCCTGAAAATAGGCTCCCCCATATCGACAACTGCTTCGGTAACTTTGCCGTCAACAACTGTCATATCAATGGTCTTAATACCGCCAAGAGTTTCAAGAGTAATCGTAGTTTTATCAGTCAAACCTTTGTCATAAACATACTTAGCAACACAACGGCTGCCATTGCCACACATCTTACCTTCAGAAGCGTCAGCATTGAACATACGCATTCTGAAATCAGCAACCTCAGATGGCATAATACAGATAAGGCCATCTGAACCAATACCAAACTGTCTATGACTTACATATTCAGAAATTGCATTAGGATTTGGTAATTCCTTCTCCATGCAGTTCACATACACATAGTCGTTACCGCATCCATGCATTTTGGAAAATTCCATTTTCATTTATAAAGTCCTCCTAATTATCATTCATCATTAAAACAAGATTATATCCATTATACCCGAATTTTGTATAAAAAGAAAATTTGTTTGAAAAAGAAAGAAAATTAACCCTTTTACCTGGTGAGCAGTTAGTTGTTCCTCTGGACCATTCCACACGCGTTAAGCGGCCTCAGTAAATTCGGCCGAACGCTGATGTATATGAGTCCCGTCACAACAAAGCTGCTCACCATTTAAGTGACGGCCTTAGTTTACACAACCGGCAACAACACCAAGGGCGTTCTCACTGCGCTCGAACAGCTGAGCCACACGCAGTAAACTGCTAGGTGGCTCATGCTTCCCAGGCCAGGGCCCTGTTCGGATAGAAAGCTCTCAATATATAAAAAAATACAC
>CAYRVN010000015.1:9687-21375 GCA_964427675.1 uncultured Acidaminococcales bacterium | reverse complement strand
TCTCAGCCTGCGTAGAACCAGTCCATGTTTCGCGTGCGCTAAAGATAAGATTGGATGCTTTATTCAGCGCATGGGTATATTGCCCATAAACAGAATACATGTCACGGGAATAATCCCTGCTGGCTGAAGTATATTTATTGGTGGCAACAGTCAGAGAATCTTCTGTATAATCGCAAGAATCACGCTGTACATTCAGACCAAAAATAGCCACATCATCTTTTAATTTCCAGTTTTTCTGCATATCAAGGCCATATGTTTTATCATTGTAGCCCGCATTAGAGATAGTTTTAATAGTATCCAGATAAGTTGACCCAGACTTATTGCGAGCTTTCGTAAAGTTGTTTTGATCTGTATTGGTGTATGACAAAATAGCTTTGAAAGATTGATCATCATAGTGCAGCTGCGACAAGTTCGTCTGTACCGTAAAGATGGAATCCTTATTGACAGCACCATTTTGCGGCTTATAACGGTAAACATAATGAGCATTGTTTTCACTGTAAGAATTTGTGAAATACAGCCTGTCATTAAAATCATAACGCAAATTGAAGTTATTATGCTCGCCCCTGGTAATCGTATAATAATTGCCTACAGGGCGGCCGCCTGCAGGATCCGAAACATTGTCGACGTTGCCGATCTTGTCATAAGAATAACTAAAACCAAGTTTGCCTATTTGTGTATTGACCGCATGGCTTTGCTGCCCATAATTACCGAAAGAAGTTTTGACGCTGTTTTCCCGCTTGCCCTTAGTAATAATGTTGATCACACCGCCCGTAGCCTCAGAACCATACAAAACCGATCCTCCGCCGCGCACGATCTCAACTCTTTCAACCAAATCCGTAGGAATATTTTCCAGATTGTATCTGCCGCTTTGATTCAAAGGAACCCCATCTACCAAGACCAAAGTACCCTTCTCCACGCCGCGGATAATGATTTTGCTATTCATAGTTCCTTGCGAAGTTCCCTTGGTCCCTTGCGACTGGAAATACAACCCGGTACCAAATTTAAGAGCTTCCTGGATATTGGTGCCGCCTGTAGCAACTAATTCGTCATGCGTCAGTACTTCAACTGCAGCCGCAGTATTCAGATCATGCGTTTTCATTCTTGACGCAGTTACAAGAACTTGGTCCATCGTGAAACTATTTAGATCTTCCTCGGTCTCTGCCGCCTGTACAACAGGCATAGACATCATTGCCCCGGTAATAACCAGCGCCATTAAATAACTTAATCTTTTTGCCCCAGAAATCATTAAACTACCTCTTCTCCCATATATTATCCTCTATCTTTTTGCAGTGTATCCGGATTACACAGATCAAAAAGTAAGAACCAAAATAAAAAAGCCTTTTTGCTAACAAGCAAAAAGGCAAAAAAGGTATAGTTATACCATATTCCTATCCCCATCACTCGTAGGCTACAGAAAAAGACTAAACTAGGCAGTTCTTCTGACTCAGTTTCATCGCTCCTCTCGCCTTCCCAGTTTCCCAGTGACATGATTGAGAGTCGCTCGACTATACAGCGGCGTGACCGTGCTGGTTTTGCACCAGCTTCTCTATTAAGTGAAATCACACCTAGTTCATTACGTTATTAAATTATCTGTAGTATAACACTGGCTTTGGCAGTTTGTCAAATCTACGCCAGTTCAGCTTCCTTGTACTTATCACACTTAGACGCTTGCAGGCGTCTCAATCTCCTTACCTACCAAATCGATTACCTTGATAAAACCTTCCCGATCCTTCAATTTGCTGCCTATGGAAGTAGGAATGCAGATAACTTTCGCCCTGCCTACTCTTTCAAGAAAGCCTCTGACCGCAGGCGGAAAAGTGCCCGCCCAAACGGGAAAGACCAGTATCAATTCTTCATTGGCAGCAGGTTTATTATACCTTGCCGGTGAATCTTCACCCCTGAAAGCCTTATAGCCCGCTTTCAGATAGCCAACAGGGCCCTGCCAATCAATGTCATCCGCTATTTCCTGTGCCTTAGTATCATAGCGCTCAGCTAATTCTTCAGCGACCTTTTTGCTTCTGCCTGTCCTGGTAAAATAATATACTTGCATGCTTCACAAACCTCCTTCGCACAACCCCTTGTTTAGACTGCATTTTGTTATTTATTCCGTTACTGTAGCGCCTTGTTCCGTGAAGTTGATTACCTTGTTTGTCGGCAACTCTATTTCTTGTCCTTCATTCTTCCATTTCAAAGCCTTTTTGAGTGTACAGCTTGTAACTTCACCAGTAGGCGTCAAGTTGACTACGCTCTTCTCCTTGAATTCTACAAAGCCGGCATTTTCCATGTCTGTAGCATTATTCTGCCAACCAACGGGATGCAGTTTGGTATCTTCTGCCAAAGTTCCTGTTTTCACAGCGCCATTGTCGTAAAAATGAATCTCAGAATCTTTCCTAAAGACTACAAAGCCATATTGACCTTCGCCGATACCGACTGTCGTCTCTTCTGCGATTGTACCGCTAAGCACTGTCCCCTGTTCGCTGAAGGTTACAGCGGTACCGTCTTGGTAGCGAATGTGCCCATAACTCGGAACAGCCATATTATAGATAGTGCCACCATGAATCCAATGCGGAGTAAAGAAGCTGCCCGCATATGATGACACCAGAGAGTAATCATTAATCACACGCTCCCAACCCTGCGGTCGCAGGTAGGTATCACTTGCCAAAACACCGGTTACCACCGCACCCTTTTCATTCAGGCTCACTGTCGTACCTTTTTTAAATTTCACCTGCTCGCCTACCGACCAGCCCTGAGGATAAAGTTCTTCATTTTTTGTAAGAGTTTTGCTTACCGGAGCGGCAAAAACACTGCCGCAAAAAGCACAAAGGCTGATGATAACAGCCGCTTTAGATAAAACATTTTTTGGTTGCATTCTGATCGCTTCCTTTCAAAAATGTATATCTCACGCCTAGATGTTTGCATGCTTCACAAACATCTTGCGAGCAAATCCTGATTTTGACTACATTGTATTACAAGAGGCAAGGAGAAACAATAGTGAAATGTGATAGTGAGATTATATTGATTGTAGAATCCTATCACACTAAGTTCAATTTGTCTTTTAGTTTAGGTATTATCTTCAAGATAACAAACGTTTTATATGTCCATCTAGTCGCATCCTTAAATATGATATAAATCGAAAATAAAGATTAAAAAGAAATAAAAAAGCAGCAGATATAAATCTTCAAAATGAAAAAGCTACCTACTGCTTTTATTAATTAATATTGTATTATCGTTTTCATCATTCCATGTTCAAGATTGGAAAATGCTCGGTACAGTATGTTCCTATTTAACTCATACTTCGTATCATATGAACTATCATTATGAATTTCAATGGAAAACACACCCAATTTGACTTTTAATTTGTTTATCACACTATAATACTTCAACCTTATAATGTCATTTCCACGAATATTCTTTTGCAAACCTTAAATACCTTACCTAGCTTATACTTAATTATGCTCTTTTAAACTACCACCATTTAACCAATTTCTTAAAGAAGAATATTTAGACGAATCATTTGGATCAACAATCCAAAATTGATATGTATTTTCTCCTGAAATTTTTTCATATTCTATGTATGGATACATCCCAATATATTCTGTTCCTCTAAATGAAGAACCTTCTTGCATTACTGGCAAAATACATGACCTCCCATTATTTAACCCATCACCTAATCCTAGTTCCCATGGACACCATTTGGAATTTACAATATTATTTGTTGCAATGTAAGATAAGCCTTTGCATTGGGCAATTCTATTTCTTATTATTTTAGCTGTTTTAATTGTTACATTTGTTCTATCTAACCCACTATCATTTATCCAATCTACATAAACAGAATATTTTGCATCATTAAACAATCGTACTAATGTTAACACTAATTTTTTATCATGGAAGCTATGTGAAATAAATAAATCATATCCTCTATTTTCAGAAAACACGCTGGCGTTTTCGTTCATAATCCTTTCTTGCGCATAATCGTTTATATCTCGCTCATTAGATTGTTGTCTTAAGTATTCTTGAGTTAATATCATAATAAATACCCCCTAAAATCTTTTGTCTTTTGATAGTTTCCAGTAATGCAAACCTAACGGAGTCAATCTGCAAGATTTACTATTCATCGCTGCAAAGTACATATGCTCTTCTCCAACTGGTTCGATTAAACCTACACTTTCAAACAATTGCAATTCTTTAAACTTTTTGATATTTTTTGTATCTGCATATGGCTCTTTATATTCATGCTCTATATCCGGAGAGTTTGTAAACTCAAAAGATGGATTAAGTTTAAATTGGTCATCAGGTTCTACAAAATATTTGCTGAGCTTCCTTAATATACTTTTAGGTACTTTAGCTTCAATAGTCCGCATCGGTAAAAATCTAGAAATATTTGTTTTAAATAATGGGCGCTGTTCCCAAGCTCCCAACGTTTGATCCACAAATGAATAGAGACTCGCAGGAGTAACATTTCCGCCTACATCTGCCGCTCCTCCTTTTAACCCTTGAATTAAAAGTTCTGTAAAAACCCCATGTCCCGTTATACTATCTTCAATCGAATATTCATCCCTATTACTGGCAGTCATTATTGTTACACCATTTCCAAGAACAGATTCAGTTGAATTTATAGTCCCAATTTCTCCAAACTTTCCTGAAAAACAGCAGTCCAATATAATTACTTTATTTTTACTCTTTGATTTATTTGCCATTGCTAAAATGTCATTCATAGACACGCCAGAATCTCTACCTTTAAAATCCGGAGTAACAATTTTTCCCGTTAGCTCATCAGTTCCATGCCCTGAAAAATAAAACAATGCAATATCTGATTCCCCTTCTTCAAATAAAGAATGTAATAAATCCAACAATTTTGCCTTTGTTTCAACGTCAGGCACTAACTTAACATCAAAATTTGGGGACCCATCACCATTTGTTTCAAGCAATTTTGCAATTTCTCCTGCATCGTTCACACATCCACCTAACGGACAGTTTGGATACCTATCTATTCCTACTACTAGAGCTTTCTTATTAACCATATCAAGCCCTCCTGACTTATAAATTTTTAATCCAAGTTGAAATGTTAGACCAAGTCCAATCCATCAAACGCACATATCCGCACTCATTTGGCACACTTACTCCAGTATGATTGTCATTTCCGTATATTCCAACAATTGGAATATCTTCATCTTTGGCACACTTCATTTCCCAAATTTGCCCTGAAGCATTTTTAGTATTTTTAGTAATTATTGAAATTACTCCATCACAACCTTTAACTCTTGTTCTACAATTTGTTTTCCACTGGGAATCCCAGGGTTGTTTTACAGACATATCAATAAACTCAAATGGGCTGCTATCGTTTTTTGCTTGTCCACGCAAAAAATCCCTTAACGTTTCATCCTCAATTGCAAAACTAATAAAAATTCTTTTCATAATTATCCCCCTATTTTTATATGAAATTTATTGAAATAATTGTTGTCAAAATACGAATTATTTGCATATTAATTGTAAATTGACGACACCTATCATCAGTAACATATTTTATTATCAAAAATAATAAAATATACGCAAGGTCATATATCTTTACCAAATTGGTAAAGATATACTTCTCTCTTCAAACCACAAATATTATCCACTTAATCTAAACCGTGGACTTATTAAGATCGCATACTGTTTTTGCCCCTAATGATAATTTGTTTTATTCATATTTTTTCTTAAATCTTTTCCTTATTCACTACTTTCTTCCAAATCGTTTTTGAACTCATCGTAATTATTTGTTAAAATATCGGCACCAAATTTATAGTTTTTTGAGTTATCTTTTCTCAAATCCGCATGATTATTAAATTTCGAAGGCAACCCTGTATCTAAATTAAAATTGCCAGCGTTTAAAAAATTGGTATAGTTCGATTTGAAAAATGCTTTCGAATCTGTACTTTCAGTATTCCAAAAATCCAAAACGCATTTAAAAATCTTTGAGCATTCTACAAATGCAAAATCAAACAGTTCTTCTGGCGTGTGTTTAGGCAAGTTAGAAACTTTCGGATATTCACTTGTAAAAAAGTCATCGGAAAACAAACTAACCAAACTACTAAGCTTAATATCAAAGCTTTTATGGCTGCTCCACAAATATACCTTTTTCCCTTCAAATAAAGGAGGTATTGTTCTAACCAATGCTAAATAAGCTTGTTGTATTGGGTGATTCGAATCAGAGCAAGTTATATCATTATCACTTGGATACAAGTCAGGATAATTTTTCTGCAATCCTTCATCAAACAAACATGCTATGATACTCTCTAAAAAACCATCTTCGCTTTCACAGCGATAACTTATTCTGCTTAAGTTTTCTTCCTTAGGATAGTATTTTGTATATAATTCATTATCAATATATAGTTCTTGCTTCTTGTGGCTATTTTCAGTCACATCATTTTTTGTATGCCAATAATCGCCAGTAGAACGATAAACATATGGATGGAAAATGCAATCTGTTACCACATGAGTATAATAACCAAACGAAAAAGCCATTTGCTTATTGGCGCTAATCATTTCCTCTCCTGAAGTCGCATTTAACTTTGACCGTTTTGATATTTCTAATAAGCTGCAAAACATATCATAAGATCTTTCAGAATGAAGTGGTGCCGAAATGTTATCCCACGACAAATCCTTTCTTATATCGGCACCTATAAGTGCCTTTGGCATTGCAGGAAAATAAAACAGATCCGGTGCAAGAGATCCCAACCCAAAATATTTCTTATAGGTGTCATTCCACCAGTCTTCCCAATAAACTTCTGGGATAGATTTTCTAACTACTAAATAATGTGTCGCAGGCTGTGGCATTTTTATCTCTTCTTTCTAATAATTTTAGTACTAGTTATTGCTTTGCTTGAAATATATCCATTCAAGTCATCTCTATATAAATAATTGATCAATTAGTTTCAATAACAAATATACATTATGCTTTCATGTTTTATTTCATACCAAAAAGCAGCATAACTAACCGTCACGTATTAATGCGTGATAGCTAAGTATGCCGCTTTTTATTTTAATTCTCTTATTATATTTTTGCATTGGAATTCATCTCTACTTTTACAATTTACTTTAAAAAATATCCTTTAATTTCCTCCAATAACTATGACCATAATATAATAATTGCTTTTACAAAACATATAATAATCCAATAATTCAAAAATTACCAGTACCTAATAGAATGAAGGTCCATAAATTGTACAACTAACAACATTTTATTATGATATACTAAATATTTCTCAAAAAAGCAACATGAATAACTTCCAGACATTTGCCTGAGAGCGATTTATTGTGCTTATATTTTGCCCTCTAGACCACTTCATAATGGGTATGCCTCTTCTTTAGAAGCACTTTAAAGATTGCTCCTGAAACTGTCCTTTACCCTTTTCTACTAAGGCAATCTCGTGATACATTTTATAAATTAAATCTCGGAATGCCTCTTCTGCTACGCTCAAATCTATTTTAATTGGTTCGCGATCATGCGGAAGTGGCTGTCCAAGCAACTCCCAGATTAATCTTTCAGCTAAAACAGGATCCTCAACAAATCGATAGCGATGTTCCTCCCAGTCTTCCCAGATAGCGCTTTCATAACGTTGGATATTGTATGTAAGTACGATTTTAATAAACCCCGGCTTATCTGGATGTGTTAAAAGACAAATGTAGCCCAGTTTTGCTGCCTGCCAAATTTCTTCTAACTTTCTATTTCCGATTCCACACTCTGGGCAACCTTCGCCTTCTGCCACAAAAGCAGATCTTGTCCGCCATTGATGTCCATTACTGCATCGAAAGGTAGCTTTTCCAGATCTACTGGTAACATTCCCCACAAGGGTTATGTCACGACCTACCAAACGTTTTTTCATCCATGCGGTATATGCATAAACATAATCTTGCAATTCCTTAGCGGGCGGCCTTACACCTGCTTTTTTTGCTACATCTAAAGCCTTCTGAACTTGTTCCCATGTCATCGTTTCTATTTCAATTACTCCTCGAAAGGGAATATCTTTCAAGCCCGTTGCACTCCAAAAAACAGTTTCGGCCCAAGCAGGATCAGGAACTGCGTGGTATTCCTTCAATTCCCATTTCTGACCAGTTTCTTTGACTAGCCTACCTGCATACTCTTCGTAGTTACAATTATGTTCAGCCAATCGCTCCGCAGGATTACGAGTAGTTTGTCCGACTTTGTAAAGGTTTGGATTAGATGGATGCGTTAATACATATAAATAACCTGACATTATTCTACCTCCTAAACACTTTCAGTATAAATTAAAATTCTTTCAGTTTTATAGCAACATGAGCATAGTTACTTTTTTAGCTCGGTCCGCACAAAAAAGCACCATAAATAACCCTCCGACATTTGCCTGAAAGTTATTTATGGTGCTAATATTTTTTCGCTAACAAACTCAATCATCGGAAGGCCTCCTCTTTAAAACCGCTTTAAAGATTACCCCTGAAACTGTTCCTTTGATTCGTATAATCATACGATATTTTTATTATAGCACACTCATTGTGTTGCTACTGATTTCCGACTGTAAAGTTTAGAAATTAAGAAACTATTTTGGTAAAATTTTGCAAACAGCCAAGTTATCGAATAACGAAGGCTATTGCCCCAACGCCTTTTGATAATCAACTAGGCCTTAGAAGTTGCTAATTATCAAATAAAATTTACTTATTTAATATTCGTCCAATATTTTTCACTTCAATAGAAATAGTTCCGTTAGGATTATTAATAAACTCAATGAAATCATGATTTTCAAAATATTCGGCAGGAAAGGTAATTTCAATGCCTGTATCAGTCTTAATCTTATGATTTTTAGCAGTTTTGACAGCAAGAGTTTTTTCTACCTTAACATCGCGAGGTAACTGCGCCTCGATGATTTGGGACTCAAACTCCTGCTGCATGGCTTGTGAACCTGCGAATACCTCCTGACCTAATTCCTTCGGTGAAAAAGATGTGGATGTTTCTGCATTCTCCAAAAGATAATTTTTAGCCTTCGAAAGTATCACCGCTGAATTTACGCCATGTTTCTCTGCGACTTCTGCAGCAATTTGGCTTACGGTCTTAATTGCTTCTTTACCGGAAATTGTTGAAGTGCATTGCAGCAATATATCCGGCAGCAAATATGCCTCCTGACCATCAATCAGACTTTTTTTATCAATAAAGCCGATGGCAAAATTATCACATCTAATAAGCGCATAAGAATCTACTTTTTGTGTTGTATTAGGAAGTATCGCATGGTGCTTGATAATTTCATTATGTATACTGCCATCACTGCTTAATACTTGATGTGTGTAAGCAATTTTACTTGTTAATAATAATAATGCAAAATACCTGATGCCGTTATCGGAAAAGTCTACTACCAGTAAATCCGTTGGTACTGCCTTGTCCGATCGCGCAATCTGCTCATACAATATATTTCCTATTAATGCAGAGAACTCACTAAAACTAGATTGCTCAGCTAAATACTTGTCTAGCTGTACGAAAAAAGAACTTCCTGAAGAAAAAACCCCTGTTTTCTGGTTAAGGTCTGATTTTATGTGTTCAAGATGTTTTTCAATGTACTCGTTGATAGTAATATCGGAGAAATCTAATTCTTTTTGCGAAATAATGCACATACCTGAACTAAAATCCAATATATGAAGAATAGCTTTGTTAATGATCATTGCTTGTTATCATCCTTTACTTCCTTATTAGCTTGCGAATCATCATGCACTGCAACAAAAAACGTCATAAATAACTCTCAGCCATTTGCCTGAAAGCTATCTATGGCGCTTATATTTTACCAACTAGACAATTCAACTGTTTCTTTGACTTTTTAATTATAGCACACTCATTGTTCAGCTGCCTCTTTACACCTGTAAAAATCAGAAAGCCAAGATTCCTCGCCCTATGTTCTCGGAATGACAAGATAGAACGCAGCTAATATATTACAATCCCTGCATCCTCACTTATAGGCTATTTGGAAATAATCAAGATAGGCTTTGAATTTATCTTGCGCCGTCAGGCACGTATCCCTTAGATAACCTCTTTCGTGCTGCCACTCCTTAAGCCCCCTATAGTAAAACATTTTCGATTCTTCGTCGATGATAAATGGCACGATGTTATTTCTGAGACACTCTTTGAATAGCAGCAGCCGACCGATTCGCCCGTTCCCATCCTGAAATGGGTGCAAACATTCGAAACGATAATGGAAATCAAGCAGTTCGTCAAAAGTTTTTTCTTTCTTAGCGTTATAGGCAGCAACCAATTCTTTCATTTTGGCAGGCACTTCCTCTGGTAACGCAGTTACTTTACCGCCGACTTCATTCGGCAATTTTTTGTAGTCGCCAACCGCAAACCAATCTTTCCTGCTATCAGAAGTTCCGTTTTTAAGCATTGCATGAAGCTGCTTAATCAACGCCTCATTGATTATGAAACCAGCACGATCGATTATCAGATCGATACACCTGAAGTGATTGGACGTTTCCACAATGTCATCCACGTTTAATGTCGTTTCATGAACCCCAATGGTATTTGTTTCAAAAATATAGCGCGTCTGATCGTGGGTTAATCGACTACCTTCCATTTGATTGGAGTTATAGGTAAAATCTATTTGTACCTTGTGATAAATTCCACCCGGCAGCTTAGATGCTTTCTCTGATTGCAGTACTTCAAGCAGCGTACGAGGAGGCATAGCACTATGTTTATTTGCTCTTTCAGGCTTTTGAGAGTTCTCCGGAAGATACCATGTCTTGCCTTTAAGTAAAGCATTGGGAATTCTTCCATGCGCACAATAATTCCGCACACTTCGTTCCGATATATTCCACTGCTTGGCAGCTTCTGCGACTGAAATATATTTCATAGCGTACCTCCTCTCTTGAACTTACTTATATTATAGCATTTTATCGGCAATATTTCTATTTTAACTGTTCGTTTATCTGTTACATTTTTGCCGATAATAAGTTAATTAAGCTGCTAATTATTCAAGAGAGAAGCAAATCATTTTCGAGCGAAGGTGTTCAGCCACAGCTCCGGTTTTTCCGGGCGCACATCCTTGGCAACCCATTGCTCAATAATCTCTAAGTGCCGTCCGCTCTTTTGCAAGAAGTCTGCAAAGCGTGCTTCGTTCAGGTCAGTATAATATCTGCCGCCGCGCTCTCCTTCGTAGTCGCCGTATTTGAATGACATATAGAAGATGGCACCCGGCTTGGCGAAATCAATAACTTTGGCAAGTATACCTGGCAGGTCTTCCGAATGGACATGCAGGAGTGACGCGCTCGCCCAAATCGCGTCGAATGAAGACGGCGGTAATTCCAAATCCTTGAAATCTGCCACAATGACTTCCTGCCCGATCAATTCACTGGCAAACTTTGCCAATTCAAGTGAGCCGTCTACTGCCGTCACCTGAAAGCCTTGCTGAATAAAGCACAAGCTGTCGCGTCCGCTGCCGCAGCCCAAGTCCAGAATGTGCGCACCCTTTGGCAAGAGGGCAAGGAACTTCTTCTGCGTCTGTGACATATCCGCTTCTAAAGTCGAAGCGATGAATTCTTCTGTATTTTTTGCATAGTAGTTCAAAGTATTATCCAAATCATTCAACTCCAAATCTGATATTTATTTCAGCTGCGTAGCTGTAACATGTTTTTCTTTGTATGGAAATGCCTTCTCGAATTCCTCGAGTTCCTCATTATTTACGTTGAAAGCCTCAT
>CAYRVN010000015.1:0-9587 GCA_964427675.1 uncultured Acidaminococcales bacterium | reverse complement strand
GGAAATGCCTTCTCGAATTCCTCGAGTTCCTCATTATTTACGTTGAAAGCCTCATCTTCGTAGAAATTACCGGTTATGCCCTGCAGGCTGCTGTCCCCTAACTCCAACGCCATGAAATAATCAAAGTTCTCACCGCCTGCTGTTCTGATGCCAAATTCTTTTGCATTCACAAAACCAAAACGGTGATAATAAATCGGATTGCCGTAAATCACAATACCTTTATAGCCCAATTCCTGAGCCTTTTTGACGACGGTCTTGATCAGCAGTGAGCCAATACCATTACCCTGATATTCTGGCAGCACGGCCAGCGGTCCCATACTCAAAACCTCGAATTCTTGCTTATTATCATTGATTACTTTTGCCTTCGAGCAGACTACGTTACCGATGATTCTCTCACCGTCACAAGCAACGAAATCAAGTTCCCGGACAAACGCAGGCACCTCGCGCAGCTTATGCAAAACAAGGTGCTCCATGCAGCCGGGATGATAAACATCCCAAAAGGCCTCTCTTGTAATGAACTCTGTCTCAAAATAATCTTTTGCGTTTTTGGAACGAATTGTTATATTCATATCTTGGTCCCATACCCATTCATTATCATAGTGATGGCAGCCTGACAAGCCATATCCATCACTGTTCCTTGCTCTATTTTTTCCAGTTTGCCCGGATTTTTGACCGCATCACGAAATTGATCATTAATATAAAGAATCATCTCATTTACTATGTAAGTATCGTCATTAACATAGTACTTAATCTGGTAGATGTCATCTTCCTTATCGGCCGGTGTCACGGAAGCTAAATCAAAAAGGATATATTCACTGTTGTATCTGATGTTAGTCTTATCGATGTAAAAAGTTGAGTTTCCCTGCTTGGTACGAATGCTTTCCCATCTTTCCGGATGAATGGTAATAACGCTGGCAGCACAAATTGAACTCATGGATATCAGAAGAGTAACCAGGATCAAAAGCACTTTCTTCATCAGAACACCGCCTTCTTTGTTAATAAAAATTTCTTCTTGCTTGCGAGAGTCAACACTGAATACAGTTTAGATTTTCGTTACATCAATATCATATTCTATCTTATCTGCAACTTCTTGTGCCAAATCCGCACCAAATTCTTCCCTCAACAGATAAAAACCCAGTTCAATACCCGAGCTTACACCTGCAGCCGTAATGATATTGTCTGCACGCACGACTTTTTGCGGCAACACTTGCACCGAATACCCAGCCAATTCTGCGAACGCCGTGTGATATGTAGTCGCCTTTTTGTTCTTCAATAATCCCGCTTCCGCAAGCAAAAATGCACCTGTGCAAACGGAAGTAATATATTTCGCCTTTTGTGCCTGCCATTGAATAAACTCTTGGATGGCCGCATTTTTCATCGCAGCATATCTGCCTTTGCCGCCTGGTACCACCAAAATATCCAGTTGGGGACAAGCCGCCATTGTCACATCAGGAATTACTTTCATCCCGTTAAAGGCTTCCACTGGCTCTGCTGCTTCAGCCATGAGTATCACCTTCGTGCTTGCAGGTTTTATTTTATTGATATAGCTCAGGACTTCAAACGGTCCCACAAAATCCAATTCCTCCACTTGCGGAAATATCAAGATTCCTATCGTTAACATTGGAGTCACTCCTTTAGAATCAATTAGATAATCTACAACGCGTCCACAAATAATCAATTACTTTTTTGCACACAAATCAATAAATAATTGCATGAGCGGACTAACCCATTTATTTTTGTGGTGTGCGCAGACTGCGGAAATATTTCTATTTGTTATTTCCGTTTGAATCTCAACCAACTCGCCGCTTTCAAGTTCCTCCTGTACGGCAAACTGGGGAAGAAATGATACTCCAACATCATTGCGCACTAAGTTCTTGATAGTAGGAATACTCCACAATTCAATCGTATGATCAAGCAAAATTGACCTGTCTTTTAAGTACTTTTCAAAAATTTGCCTGAATATACAATTCGGCTCATTGATGATAAATGGTATAGGAATGTGCTGATCCGGTGTAATAAAATCCGGATATTGCTTCTTCAATTCTGGCGATGCAACCAAGACAAGTGGATAGTTTCTGAAAGGATATGTCGTAAGATTGGACCCAAACCCGCCCACATCTTCATAGAACAAGCCTAAGTCGAGAGTACCGTTTACTAACTCGTCCCTGATGTCATAGCAATTCATGGAACGAAGAAACAAGCGTGCTTTCGGTGCCTGGCGATGAAACTCTTTCAAAATAGCCGGAGACTGATAGCAAAGCAGTGTTTCACCAACTCCAATGCGCAAATCGCCCCCGCATTCCGCCAGGTTATTTTCAAAATAACGCAGCCGGTCAACAGAGTTCAAAACCTCGTCAACATACGGAATAAAATGTTTGCCTGCTGCCGTCAATACCATACGCCTGCCAATCTTTTCAAAAAGACTGACAGATAGTTCCTGCTCAAGCTGACTTATTTGAAACGTAATGGTTGACTGCGTATAATTTAATTTTTCGGCAGCTCTGGAAAAACTGCCCTCTTCTACAATCGTGCGAAAAGTATTTAAATACTTCAAATCCACTTAAGCGGCCTCCCTTAAATAGTTCAATTATATTGAAAATAATATTTTTTTATTTCAATTTGTTTTAACTATCTTTCGCCTGTATTATATTAACAAAGGAGGATGAACGCAAGTGTTTTTTTCAATAATGCTATCATACTTACTCTATACGTTGGTGACAGCCTTTACCCCAGGTCCCAACAACATCGTAGCCCTCTACGCCGTCAGCCAGAATGGGTGGCGCAAGGGCAAAGAGATTCTGATGGGAATGTCTGTCGGCTTTCTCTGCGTTATGGTTATCTGTGCGCTCTTTTGCTATGAACTGGCGAAGTACCTGCCCTCTTTGACAGGTATCCTCAAATATGTCGGCGCAGCATATATAGCCTATCTCGCAATACACGTAGCGCGAAGTCAGCCTGGTAATAGCTACAACAGGCAGATGACGTTCTGGAAAGGTTTTCTTCTTCAATTTTTCAATGTAAAAATAATCCTGTATGCCATTACCGTTTACACGGGATACGTGCTTCCTTATGAATCAAGTTTAATTTCTCTCTTTACCCATGCTGTCAATATTACAGTTATCGGCATGGCCGGCTTTATCACCTGGGCCGCAGCCGGAGGCTTATTCCAAGAATTTTTAAAGCAGTATTATCGGCCCTTCAACATCACCATGGCAATAATACTTTTCTACTGCGCCATAACATTAGCGTTCGGAGTATAAAATGCTTGTGTATCTAAACGATCCTCCCCGAAGAATGGGAAGTATGAAAAGAAGCAAGCCGTCTGTTGTTTCATAGATGGCTTGCTTCTTTTTTAGTTAGATTAGTATTTAAATTTTACTTTATTTATTGCATCTTTTTCCCAACTTGTTCACCCAGAACTATACTTGTTTCATAACCTAATTTTGTTTGGCAAATTATATCTTCATCAACTTTGACTTTGCCCTTTTCGAAGAAAAATATACAGGTGGAGCCGCCAAATTTAAAGTATCCTTTTTCACTGCCCTTTTCAACTCTTTTATTAGCATGGTATGTTTGAATTATGGAACCAACAAAGGTTGCACCGACTTCGATACATAATACATCGCCAAAATTATCAGAATGGAAAAGACTCCATTCCCTTTTATTCTTGCAAAAAAGTTCAGTTACCTCTTTTAAGGCAACTGGATTTACAGAGTAATAATTACCTTTAATCTTTTTTGTTGCGCCGCAGATGCCATTATCAACAAAATGGAATCTGTGATAATCTGTTGGACCAAGCCGCAGTATTATGCATGTACCTTCTGCAAACTTCTCAATTATTTTTGGTTCGTCAATAAGTTTATTAAAACTGAAAGTATAACCCTTAATTTGCACTAAATTATCCAAATCAATGTTATCATAGGCAACAATTTTGCCGTCACCAGGAGATATCAGAACGTCAAGGTCGTTATTTATAGGACGTGCTTGATCAGTTAATTTACGCGTGAAAAAATCATTAAATGATCGAAATTGATTTAAGTTTTTTTCGCATATCGAAACATCAATATTAAAATTCCTAACAAAAGGTTTAATCCTTCTTTTACTTATTCTGCTATCGCAAAATAGGCCATATTGCTTAGAAAACAGTTTCTTCTTTACTATCAACTCTAATATTTTCATTCCGGCAGGGGAAGAATACGTCCATTTAAGGTACCTATGACCTGGTGTTTGTTCGATTTCATATTTTTTGGTTTTTCTATCGTAATATTTATGCATTGACCAATCCTCTAAAAAATTAGCAAATATTTTGCCTTTTATACATAAAATGGTAATCATCCATTTGTTTCCTTGAAAACATAATGTATCATTTTTTCGTTGTAAGGTCAACAAGAATTAGACTGTCATTTGGATAAAGGAAGCAAAAGAAAAGTCCCTCTGCTTCCTCTTTGCTAACATCACTTTACTTCATAGTCACGAATAGCCTGACTTTTATAAATGTACCCAAAGTCTTTGTCATAAACTACTAAACTGCAATCTATTAGCTCTACTGTTTCAATCTCTTCCTTGCCATCGTCAAAGTAATATCTGCCGTTTTTTTCATAACTTCTAAGCATAGTTTAACACCTCCCATTCTCAAAGAATACTGCACTATCTACACATTATCTTTAACTTGCTGATATTATCCTTGGTTTACTAATCAGTCTTGCTGTCAATCTTAAACCATGCCGCATACATAACCGGCAGCACAAACAAGGTCAACAGCGTCGCTGCCAATAGTCCCCCGGCAATTGCCACCGCCATCGGTCCCCAAAACGGGCTGGCAATCAAAGGCAGCATGCCTAAGATAGCTGCCGCAGCCGTCAGCATAATTGGGCGCAGTCTCAGAACTGCCGAATTAATAATCGCATCCCAGGGCTTTTGCCCTTCTTTTAAATGCTGCTCTATCTGATCGATAAGAATTACTGAGTTTCTTATTATCATGCCTGCTAAAGCTAATATGCCTAATTCCGCTACAAATCCTAAAGGCCGCTGCGTCAATAATAAGGAAATACTTACGCCAATCATACCAAGCGGAGCCGTTAAGGCTGCCAGCACAGCCAAAGACACTTTTTGCAATTGCAGCATAAGCAGTGTAATAATCACAATGATCATCATCGGCACCGGCTGCATTAGCAAAGCTGTAGACTGGGCGCTTTTTTCCATATAACCACCAGGTTCAATGGAATAACCCAGCGGCAGACTTGCCTTGAGATTTTGCAGTTCGTCATAGATTTTGGCAGTTGCGTCGTTGCCCGTTATTGTGCCATTCACATCAGCACGGACAGTGATCGTAGGTTTCAAATTGCGCCGCCAGATCAGTCCATCCTCTCCCTCATAGCGGATATTGGCAATCTGCGCCAAAGGAACATATTTGCCCTTACCTATATGAACCGGCATATCTTTGATAGCTGCCAGATCTTTCCTGTTTTGGGCATCCAGGCGGAATACGATGTCTATCGTCCTGTCAGCTTGTCTGAATTCTGCTACAGTGGCGCCTGACAATTGTGTCTGTAAATCCAATGCCAAACTGTGACTATCAATACCAAGCATCCTGGCTTTGCTCTGGTCAATATCCAGATGCATTACCTTACTCTTTTCGTTCCAATCATAATTTATATTTTTCAGCTGAGGATTATCTGCCATAACCTTGCCTACTTCTTGTGCCAAAGCACGAACCTTATTGTGGTCATCTCCTGAAACGCGGAACATGACCGGGTACGCAACAGGCGGTCCTGTCTGAATGACTTTCGTATAACCTTGTACATTGGCGAATTTGTCGGCAAAAAGCCGATTTATCTTCTTATCCAGTCTTTGCCTTGCCTCAACGTCTTTGGTCGTGATTACAAACTGGCAGTAATTATCCATAGGCAACACCGGATCGAAGGTCAAAACAAAACGCGGCGACCCTTGGCCTACATAATAGCTGTAATTCACGATATCCGGATCATCCTTCAGATGCTCCGCCATCTTTTTCGCCTGCTCGGCGGTTGCCTCTATGGATGATCCCCTCGGCAGCGTCATTTCTGCAATAAGCTCCGGCCTTGTGGAAGGCGGGAAAAATTCACTTTTTACAAAACTCATTAAAACAATTGAGCCAGCAAAGCAAGCGACCGTTATCGACAAAACTAATTTTCTTTTTGTAAGACACCATGTTAAGACATTTTTAAAGACCTGATAGAATTTTTTATCATAAGGATCGTGATTTTGTTCCGTTATTTTCGGTTTGATCAGGATAGTACCCAAAAGCGGCACTATCAAGACAGATACCAACCAGGAAATCAGTAACGCAATAGATACTACCACAAATATGCTGCTCGTAAACTCCGCAGCATTACCCTTTGCAAAACCTATCGGTATGAAACCGGCACAAGTGACCAAAGTGCCTGTCAGCATAGGGAACGAGGTTGCCGTATAGGCAAAGCTTGCCGCCTTGAAACGATCCCATCCTTCTTCCAGCTTCACGCTCATCATTTCTACCGCGATAATGGCATCATCAACTAGTAAGCCCAAAGAAATAATCAAAGCTCCTAATGAAACCTTATGCAAGCCGATGCCCAAGCCATACATAGCTGCAAAAACGCCAGCAATGACTAAAGGAATGCTCAGTGCTACCACGATGCCTGTCCTGTAACCCAGGCTCAGGAAGCTGACAATCAACACTATGACAACTGCCTCAAATAAAGACTTGACGAATTCGTTGATTGAATCTTTTACCACCTTTGGTTGATTGGATACTTGATCAATTTGCAAACCATAAGGAAGCTCTCTTTCTATCTGCGAAATTTTGCTGTCCAGACCATTGCCGAGCTCTAAGATATTCCCGCCTTTATCCATGGAGAGCGCAATGCCAATCGCTGGCTGACCATTGTAAAACATTTGCGGATTCATAGGGTCAGCATAACCACTTTTTATCTTGGCAATATCTTCCAAAGCAAAAGTACGGCCATTTGCTCTGATCGGTATTTTCTTCAAATCTTCCAGGTTTTCAAACATACCTGAGAATCTCAAGTAAACATTGTCCTGCGAAGTTTCCACCATACCCGAAGGCGTCATCGCATTCTGGCTGGCAATAGTGCTTGCGATCAAGCTGGGATCAATGCCAAGCTGCGCTAGTTTGCTGCTTTCAATTTCGATATAGACCTTTTCATCCTGAACGCCTATCAGCTCTACTTTTTTAACATTCTTAACAGTTAGCAGCTCGCGGCGGATTTTTTCCGCATTGCTGCGCATTTCTTCATACGTGAAGCCATCGCTGGTCAAAGCATAGATACTCCCATATACATCATCGAACCGATCGTTGAAATATACTCCCTGTACCTCTGATGGCAGTGTATTCTTCATATCGTTTACCAAATTACGCACTTCCAGCCAAGTAGGCCTTACATCTTTTTCCGGTACTGTTTCTTTCAAATAAACAAAGATGACAGCCTGTCCCGGTTTGGAATAGCTGGAAATATAATCAATCCCCGGTGTATCCTGGAGCTTTTTCTCAATCTTGTCTGTGACCTGCTCCTCTACCTGCTCGGCACTGGCACCAGGCCAAACAGCGGAAACGACCATTTGTCTGATGACAAAATCCGGGTCTTCCATCCTGCCCAATTGCTGGTATGAATATACACCCATAAAGAAAACTGCAGCCATAAAGTAATAGATGAGCGGTTTATGCCTGAGCGCCCATTCTGTCAAATTGAAAGATTTCATTACATTGCACCGCCTGTTCGTACCTGCTGGCCTTCATGCAGCTTATGGACTCCTGCTGTCGCAATAGTTTCTCCATCTTTCAGCCCCTGTGCAATAGATACAGTATCATTGTCGGCAAAATTACCTATTTCAACGGCACGCAATGTTGCTTTCCCGTCAGCAATTATCCAGACGCAAGGCCCTTTATCTGTCTGATAAACAGCACTCAAAGGAATTCTCATTTCATTACGCGTATTAGCATCACTGATCGTCACATTGGCAGTCATGCCCAGTTTGATGTCCGCCGGTGGATTCATAATGCTGATGCGAGCCTTATATGTACGGGTTACAGCATCAGCCATTGGCGATATCTCCCTGACCTTGCCTGCTAGATTCAAAGAAGGCAAAGCCCAAAAAGAAACCTTGATTTGTTTAGCATTCCGCAAATTCTCAATCTGGCTTTCCGGGATACTTATTTCAATTTCTCTGTCTCCATCCTGGACAAGAACAGCAACAACCTGTCCAGCACTTACGACTTGCCCCACTTCTGCACTCAGAGCAGTAACCACACCCGGTTTGTCAGCCTTAAGCATGCTATAGTCCAACTGATTCATACCCTGTGCATATTGTGCCGACGCTACCCTGGCTGACGCTTCAGCGACTTGGCAGGCATTGATATATTGGTCATACTGCATCTTGCTGATTGCACCCTGCTCATAAAGTTTTTGGTATCTTTCAAGATTAGCTTCTGCGAGACTTAATTGCGACTGCGAAGAATAAACCTGGGCGGAATTAACATTAACCACCTGTTGAATATCCTTGGCATCGATCTGCATCAAAGTATCGCCAGGATTCACTTCACTGCCTAAGTTGACATATCTGTTGATTATTTTACCGCTGACCTGAAAGGCCAATTGCGATTCATAGCGGCCTCTTACTTCCCCAGAATAATTGAATTTGGCATTACCATTCTCTGTGCCCACAACCTGCGTACGCACTAGGGGTATGTCTTCAGAAACTGCCTGGCGATTGGAAAAATTATGCCAAATGAATATAGTAAGTATTCCAATAAGCACAACACCTAAGGCAATATATCTGTTTGATCTTTTTCTAAATAAATCCTGCATAATTTGGCCTCCCGTGATATCCTTGACTGACGTCAGTCATTTATTGGTTATAAAAAATAATGAAGCAATAATCACAACTTAAATAACCAGCTGTAACTCGTGATTCTTTATGCCTAGAGCGCCGCCAATCATTTTGCTGGCTATCTTTAACCGCTGCCTTAATTCTTCATCAGTTTTCTTTTGGTAAAGAGCATGCGTGAAACATTCCATCACCGCGGAAATAAATTCTTGGACTTCATCAATATGATCAACATTGAAATCGCCCTGTTGGTTGCCTTGCTCGATTATTTTCTTGGTAAACGGCGAGAACATATTGCCGCCCTGCCTGATAATTTTCTCTGTGATTTGCAGGTGCTTATTGTAATATATGAAATCAAAAACCCAGCCATCACCATTACGCAGATTTTCAAAAATTGTATAGAACATTTTTTCATATTTTTGGATTGCAGTCATTTCTGAGTTCTCAATTTCTGGTAATTTGGCATATATTTTGGAAACATGTCTTTGCACCAAAGCCTCAAGAACTGCTTCTTTCGAAGCAAAATAGTTGTAGAATGTCCCTTGTGCTACGCCCACCGCTTTGACAATATCGCTGACAGAAGTTTCATCGTAGCCCACAGAATAAAATAAATGTTCTGCGGCATCGATAATCTCATTGCTTCTGACCACTGGATCCTTGGTAATTCTGGCCATGTAATCACTTCTTTCTTAAACTGACTGATGTCATTCATATTATATTTT
>CAYRVN010000014.1:0-21437 GCA_964427675.1 uncultured Acidaminococcales bacterium | reverse complement strand
TTATCTACATAAGCAGGAGTGCCGCGTTTGGTAGTGCCAAGATAAACAAGATTATCCTCATCAGTAGAAAAATGTTGGTAAATCTTGATTCTATCAACAACTTCCTGACTGCATACTGCCACATCCTCTTCATGTGTATGAGCACGATGAGTGCCTTGCGCTATTACGATGAAAATATCTTCATCCGGCACACCGGCAAGATTTAATTCATCAACTATAACCGGTAAAAACTCATTAGTTTTAATCCAGCTGCGAGTAATATCGCTGACTACGATGGCAACTTTGTCACCTTTTTCTACGATTTGCTGCAATGGCTCGGTTCCAATAGGATTACGGATTGCTTCAAGAGTTGCAGCCTTCACGTCATCAATTTTTGTGGAAGGATTACCATTAATAACTTGTAAAACCTTTTCTTCCGGTAATTCTATTTCTTGAGTTCCGTGGCCATAGCCAAAAGAATATCTTTTCAGTGCCATTTTTTGTCCTTCTTTCGTTTGGTATTATGAACAATATTGATATTATTATAGAAGTAATGTGCAAACATGTAAATAGATGTTTGCACATTTTAACAAAATTTAATCTCTTAGTTTAGCTTTAAAAGTTTCACTTACAGCATCTACTACTTTTTTGATGACAATATCAATCTCATCATCTGTCAAAGTTCTGTCACTTGCTTGGAACGTCAAATTGAAAGCCATACTCTTGCAGCCTTCAGCAACTTGTTTGCCTGTATATACGTCAAACACCTTAGCTGTTTGCAGTAATTCGCCTGCATTGGCTTTAATTACTTCTACCAATTCACTCATGGCAATCTCTGTTGGAACAACTACTGCAAGATCGCGGGAAGTACCCGGGAACTTAGGTAAGTGTTTATATTGAGGCACATGTGTCGCTGCCGCAACTAATGGTTCAATCTCTAATTCGAACAGATAAACTGCTTGTGGCAGGCCATAAGCATTTTGCACTGCAGGGTGAGCCTCACCGAAGCAACCAATATATGTACCATTGTATTCTATCATGCAGCTTTTGCCAGGATGCAGATAAGGAGCTGTTCCGGCGACAAACTTCCAGTCTTGCATCTGTAAATTGTTAAGAAGGCCTTCAACTATACCTTTGACATCGTAAAAATCAACATCTTCGCGTCCTTCGTTCCAGTTCAATTCATTTCTCTTGCCGCACAAAGCCATACAAAGCATTGGTTTTTCTGTTGGGAAACCGCTAAGCGGCAGTTGATCAGCAAAGTAAACGCGACCAACCTCAAAAGTTGCTACCTTGCTATTTTGGCGCGCAACATTGTAGGCTACATTTGCCAGCATGCCAGGTACAAGTGTAGTACGCATGACTTTAAAATCATCCGTAATCGGATTCATGATATCGATTACTTTTCGTCTTGCATCGTCAGCAGCAAGGCCTATTTTATCGAAAGCCGATGGATGAATAAAGCTATAGTTGATTACTTCGTTAATACCTACTGCCACCATATAATCTTTGATTGAATCCTGCACATCATAAATAATGTGCTGTCCGCCTTTTGTAACATCAAGACAAGGAAGATGAGATTCAATATTATCCAGACCATGGATGCGGCAAATTTCTTCGCTGATATCCGCATCGCAAGTAACATCCGGGCGCCAGGTCGGAGCTGTTATAACAAGCTCTGCACCTTCATCCTGCACGCCGAACTGTAGTTTTTCCAAAGTTGCGACCATTTCTTCTTTTGTAATGTCAATACCAATTCTGGAATTGATTGCTTCCGGACGCACCTTAACTACTGCAGGCACATATGGAACAGGATAAGCATCAACAATACCGGGTACAGTTTCACAAGCATCCATATTTTCCAGAAGGTTAGCAGCACGATTCAAAGCATTCCAGGTAAGCACAGTGTCAACACCACGTTCAAAACGACTGGAGGCTTCACTGCGCAGACCCAGTGCGCGGCTTGTACGTCTGATGCTAACACCGTCAAATGTAGCAGCTTCCAACAAAACGTTTACCGTAGTGCCGGTAACTTCAGTTTCGAGTCCGCCCATTACGCCGCCCAGTCCAACAGCATGCATTGCATCAGCGATAACAATCATACTATCGTTCAAAGTTCTTTCCTGTTCGTCAAGAGTAACCAGCTTCTCTTCGTTCTCAGCCCTTCTTACGATTAATTTGCGGTCAGCTACTTTATCGTAATCATATGCATGCATCGGCTGTCCAAGCTCAAGCATAACGTAATTAGTTACGTCAACAACATTACTGATAGGACGGACACCACAGGCACGCAGACGTCTTTGCATCCAGATTGGAGATTCCTTGATTTTGATATTTTTCAAAACACGAACAGCAAAACGTGAGCAAAGGTCAGTCGCTTTTATTTCTACTTTCGCCATCTCATTAGCGTCGCCGCTTGCTGCCTCTTTTACTTCCATGGATGGCATTTTGAGATTTGCACCGGTTACAGCGGCTACTTCTCTCGCCAAACCAATCATGTTGAAGCAATCGCCTCTATTAGCGGTAAGATCAAAATCATACACTACATCATCAAGACCAAGCACTTCTTTAATATCTGCACCAATCGGTGTATCTTCAGCAAGTATCAGTATGCCTTCCCTTTGTTCAGGCAACAAAAGTTTAGCATCTAAACCAAGCTCAGAAGCAGAACAGAGCATACCAAAGGAATCCATACCACGCATTTTTGCTTTTTTCAGTTTCATGCCGCTTGGCAATTGTGAGCCAACAACAGCAACCGGTACAATCGCACCTTTGGTGACATTTTGTGCCCCGGTAAGAATTTGCAATAACTCCCCAGTTCCGACATCAATGCTGCAAACCCAAAGTTTATCGGCATCCGGATGATGTTCTATTTCAGCTACTTTGCCTGTTACAACACCATTAAGTCCTTCGCCAAGATAAGTAATTACTTCTACAGGTGTACCGGCTCTTGTCAGCTTGTCCGCCAAAACTTCCGGAGTATCTGTAATTTCTACATATTCTTTTAACCAATTTAAAGATGCTAACATAACAAATCCTCCTTATTTGAATTGACGTATGAAGCGCAAATCATTTTCAAAGAATAATCTCAAATCATCAATACCATATTTAAGCATAGCTATACGTTCAACGCCCATACCAAAAGCGAAACCGCTTACCTGCTGAGGGTCGTAGCCGCTCATCGTCAGTACGTTAGGATGAACCATGCCAGAGCCTAATATTTCCAGCCAGCCGGAGTTCTTACATACACGACAGCCTTTGCCGCCGCAAATTACGCAAGAAATATCAACTTCAGCAGATGGCTCGGTGAAAGGGAAGAAACTTGGGCGCAACCGTACTTTGACATTATTGCCAAACATTTCTTTAAGGAAAAGTTCAAGTGTTCCCTTCAAATCAGCCAGGCTGATACCTTTATCAATTACGAGGCCTTCCACCTGATGAAACATTGGTGAATGTGTAGCATCATAATCTCTGCGATATACTCGTCCAGGTGCAATCATTCTGACAGGCTCGCCGCCTTTGCTTTGCATGGTCCTTGCCTGTACAGGCGAAGTATGTGTGCGCAGCAAATATTCTTCCGTAATGTAGAAAGAATCCTGCATATCACGTGCAGGGTGATCCTTCGGTAAGTTCAAAGCCTCGAAGTTATAATAATCATTTTCTATTTCCGGGCCCTCATTTACATCAAAGCCCATTCTCATAAAAATCTTCTTAATTTCACGCATTGTTAGCGTAATGGGATGCAGATGGCCGATTTTAGGCGCTCTGCCCGGCAAAGTAATATCTACTTTTTCATTAGCCAGTTTATCAGCCAAAGCTTTTTCTTCCAAAACTTTGGTGTGTTCTTCAATTTTGCCTTCCAATTCTGCGCGAAGCTCATTAACGATTTGCCCGATTTTTGGTCTTTCTTCAGCAGAAAGCGCCCCCATGCCACGCAAAATTTCTGTTAAGGAACCTTTTTTACCTAAATATTGTACCTTTAGGTTTTTCAGCGCTTCCAATGAAGTAACTGTTTCCAGGTCTTGCAAAGCCTGCTCTTTAAGTGCTTGCAGTTTTTCTCTCATGGTCATCCTCCTAAAAAAAATAAAGCCTCCATCCCCCTGAAGGGGCGAAAGCTCTGTTTCCGCGGTACCACCCTAATTTATTTCTCACATGTCTTAACGCGACCAACGTTCAGCCTACACAGCCTTGCCTTCAGCCAAAACACTCAGAAGTGAACTTCTGTCCAAATGTAGCATGCGGCTCTCAGCCTTGTCCGCAATTTCTGTATCGCATTTATGACATACTCTCTTCATCATAGTGACAAAAAATATTTGATTAACAAAATAAATTATAGCACATCAATTGATTTAGTGACAAGTTTTCGTCTGACACATTCAAAAAGAATTATTCCAGCTGCAATTGCCGCATTTAAAGATTCAGCATTGCCTGGCATCGGTATATAGATTCGCTTTTCAGAGGCCGACAATAGTTCACTACTTACTCCTTGCGCCTCGTTGCCAATAACAATGGCTGTCCGTTTAGCCAATGCCTCGCTATAGATACTCTTTCCGCCTTCTAAAGAACTACTCCATAGTGACCAATTATTATCACAGCACCATCTAATAAAATCTTCTTTATTCTGATCCTTTATGATTGGCAGATGAAAAAGCGAACCCATGGCAGAACGAACTGCTTTAGGTGCAAAAACATCCGTACAACCTTCTAACAATATGATACCTGCAATACCAGCAGCGTCGGCTGTTCTTATCATTGTTCCAAGGTTTCCTGGATCACGCACTTCGTCCAGTACAAGCAGTAGTCCTTCATTATTTATATTGAAATCATTTAAATCCCCTGTTTGCTTTCTAACAACTGCAAGAATGCCTTGAGGCGTATCGGTGTCGCTTAGGCGTCGCATGACTTCTGGCGTGACTTCAAAAACAGTTATTCCCATAGTTTCAAGCCTATCAGATATCTTTGTCACTCGCTCAGAATCTGTAGAAAAATCAACAAAGGCTTGCAAAATGTCCCATCCTGAATCGAGTACTTCTTCCGTGCATCTCGCTCCTTCAATGATGAAGGCATCCGCTGTATTGCGGTATTTTTTTATTTTTAACTCGCAAGTTTCCTTTATAAGCTGATTGTTTACACTGCTGATTGTCTTTCTCACATCTTTGACTCCAATGCTTTGACACTGTCACGTGTTCCCAGAATAACCATAATATCGCCGTCTTTTATCTTGTCATGAGGATCAGGGTTTACCAACATTTGGCCATTTCTTCTTAAAGCAACAACCGTTACATTATATAAACGTCGCAGTTCAGCTTCACTCAGGCTCTTGCCAACCATTGATTTTGGTGCGCCAATTTCCATTATACTTAAATTATCAACTAATTCTATATAATCAACTATATTACTGTCAGCAAGATTATGGCCAACACGCAAACCCATATCTCGCTCTGGATATATTACTTTATCTGCGCCTATTTTCTCCAGCATGCGTCCATGCAGCGAAGTTGAAGCTTTTGCCAATATAAAGGGTATGCCTGACTCTTTAAGCATCAAGGTGCACATCATGCTCGCTTCCAAGTCACCTACGGCTACTATCGCAACGTCAAAATTACGTAGACCCAGAGCTTTAAAAGTTTCCTCATCCAAAACATCTGCTGCAACAACATGCGTAAGTTCATTACTCAGACTCTGGATAATTTCCTCATCATTATCGACACCTAAAACATCATGGCCTAAACTATACAATGTCCTAGCTACACTTATGCCAAAACGTCCCATGCCTAATACAACATATTGTTTTTTAGCTTTTTCCATGGTAATTCTCCTATCCGACAATTATTTTTACTTCAGGATATTTGATTTTATCCGGCTGTGGTTTTTGCAGCAATATCATAGCAAAGGTGAGAACACCCACTCTGCCAGCATACATTGTACATACTAAAAGCAACTTACTTATATCCGTCAAATCACGTGTAATTCCTGTAGAAAGTCCAACTGTGCCAAACGCAGATGCAACCTCGAACAAAACATGAATAATTGGCATTTCTTCGATTGCGCTTATTGTCATAGCAACAACTGCTACCATAATCAGAGCCAGGATCAAGATTGTAAAAGCTTTGTTTACTGCTTTTCTTGTAACTCTGCGTTCAAAAATAACTATCTCGCTTCTTCCACGCAAGACTGCCCAACAAGACATCAAAATTACTGCCAGCGTGGTTGTCTTAATACCGCCGCCTGTAGAAGCAGGTGATGCACCAATTATCATTAGTATCACAAGTAAAAATAAAGAACTTTCTTCTAGTTTTTCGAGCGGCAGAGTATTAAATCCTGCAGTTCTCGGCGTTACAGACTGAAACATACTTGCCAGCCATTGATCCGCATAAGATAAGTTTGCCAGAGTATCCGGATTGTTCAGTTCAATAAGTCTGAAGATAAGGGTTCCCGTTATAAAAAGTGCTAAAGAAGCAATAATGACAACTTTACTGTGGACGGTCAAGGTCTTAAATCTTCTTTTTGATAAAACATCATCCATAACGAGAAAGCCTAATCCCCCCAAAGTTATAAGAGACATAATGCAAAAATTGACAACACCATCTCCTACAAACTTCGTAAGACTGTCATAGTTGCCAAAAAGGTCAAAGCCAGCATTACAGAAAGCTGAAACTGAATGCCAATAACCCATATAAATTGCTCTTTCACCATATATTGGGTAAAAATGTAAAGCTAAAATGGATCCAAAAACGAACTCTATGATAAAAGTATATCGGACTATATGCAGAGCCATGCGCACAACCCCAGAAACGGTTTCCTGATTAAGAGCTTCCTGAATCAATAAACGCTCACGCAAGTTAATTTTTTTACCAATCGCGACACTTATAAGGGTTGCAAAAGTCATTACCCCCAAACCACCTAGTTGTATGAGCGTAATTACAACCATTTGACCAAAGGTAGTAAAATAAGATCCCGTGTCAACCACCACAAGTCCGGTAACACATACAGCGGATGTGGCGGTGAATAAAGCATCTACAAAAGAAAGTGAAGTGCCGCTGACACTTGCGGCAGGCAACATCAAAAAGCCTGTACCGGTAAATATTAACATTAGAAAAGTTAGAGCGACCAGCTGATAAGTCGTAAGACACTGCAACAATCTGATTATTATCACAAAAACTGCCTCCCTTGGCATAATCACTCACTTACCGTGTATTCTACACCCTAAAATCATATTAGACAATGATAATTTTAGCATAAAACACCTGAAGCTATGCTTCAGGTGTTTTAATTAAAAAAATCTTAAATTATAAAATTACAGTGCTGCTTTTGCAACTTCAACCAATTTAGTGAAAGCTGCTGCATCATAAATAGCCATATCAGCCAAAACCTTACGGTTCATTTCAACGCCAGCTTT
Source organism: uncultured Acidaminococcales bacterium (assembly GCA_964427675.1). Classification (GTDB taxonomy): domain Bacteria; phylum Bacillota; class Negativicutes; order Acidaminococcales; family Acidaminococcaceae; genus RZYP01. Next base: position 14,059 of record CAYRVN010000014.1, on the reverse strand, counting down.
ATTCAGGCCATACATGAAACGGCTATAGCTCATGCCATTAGCACGGGTTGCCGCATTGATACGAGCAATCCACAAATTACGGAATTCGCGTTTCTTAGCACGACGGTCACGCCTTGCATAAGAAAGTGCCTTCATTACGGTTTCGTTAGCTTTCTTGAACAATTTGCTCTTGCTGCCGCGATAACCTTTTGCTAATTTCAAAATAGCTTTATGACGTCTGTGTGCAGTGACACCTACTTTAATTCTTGCCATGGTTAATCCTCCTCAAATTTCCTCTGTTATTATGCGTACGGCAGCATTTTTGCTACGCGTTCATGATCTGTCTTGTGTACAAGAGCGGCTTTACGCAGACTTCTCTTGCGCGCAGGAGATTTATGTTCAAGAATGTGGCTAGTAAACGCTTGGGAACGCTTGAATTCACCTGTACCCGTTACTTTAAAACGTTTAGCAGCACTTCTACGAGTTTTCATCTTTGGCATAGGAAACATCCTCCTTATTATTTGTTAGCTTTTGGCGAAACAATCATGATCATGTTTTTGCCTTCTAATTTGGCTGCCCGTTCGATGACTGCTAAGTCTTCGAGTTGTTTAGCCATTTTAGTTAATAGAACTTCTCCCAGTTCAGGATGTGATAACTCACGTCCGCGGAACATAATAGTGACTTTGACTTTATCGCCATCTTCCAGGAATCTTACTGCATTCTTGAATTTAACGTCAAAATCATGATCCTCAATGCCTGGGCGAAGCTTAACTTCTTTGATATCAAAGGTTTTTTGCTTCTTACGAGCTTCTTTTTCACGTTTTTGCTGCTCGTAACGATACTTGCCGTAATCCATAATCCGGCATACCGGCGGTTTTGCATTCGGCGCAATTTCGACCAAATCCATATGACGTTCCAATGCTAAATTCAAAGCATCTCGACCGGACATAATGCCAAGCTGCTCACCTTCGTCAGCAACGACACGCACTTCACGAGCCCGGATTTCTTCATTGATACGCAAGCTTTCTTTGCTTATAACAATTCACCTCCAAAAAATACTAAAGCGGGTAGACGTAATAGTCCACCCGCTGATAAAAAACAATATCATTGACCCTGTCGGACGTTAGTCGCAAGGTGAGAAGCGGATGGCTTCTACTTCGTCACTGGAAAATTGTAGCATAACGTTGTGATTATGTCAAATATTTATTTCTTTTCTGCTATTTCCTTCTGCAGCATTGCTATAAAGTCATCAGCCTTCATAGCACCAAGGTCGCCTTCACTGCGGCGACGAACCGCAACAGCACCCTCTTCAACCTCTTTGTCGCCTATTACAAGCATATATGGTATTTTTTGCACTTGTGCTTCACGAATCTTATAACCGATTTTTTCATTACGGTCATCAAGATAAACCCTGAGACCCAAGTCAAACATTTTATCATTAAGCTCTTTGGCATAAGCAACATGTTTGTCAGTTATAGGCAGAATACGAATTTGTGTAGGTGCCAGCCATGCTGGGAATGCCCCGGCATAATGTTCAATCAAGATACCGATAAATCTTTCAATACTACCGTAAACAACGCGATGTATCATGACAGGTCTATGTTTCAGGCCGTCTTCGCCCACATATGTCAAATCAAATTTCTCCGGCAGCTGCATATCAAGCTGGATAGTACCACATTGCCAGGTACGGCCGATGGAATCAGTCAGATGGAAGTCTATCTTAGGCCCATAGAAAGCACCATCGCCTTCATTAACCACATATTCAAGGCCGAAATCTTCCATTGCATCACGCAGCGCATTTGTTGTCTTTTCCCAGGTTTCAGCATCACCCATTGAATCTTCCGGGCGAGTTGACAATTCAGCATGATATTTCAAACCAAATGTTCCATAAACCTGGTCAAATAATTTTATTACGTTTTGGATTTCCGCTTTTATTTGGCTGGGCATCATGAAAATATGTGCGTCATCCTGGGTAAAGCAACGTACACGGAATAAGCCGTGAAGCGCACCTGATAATTCATGTCTGTGTACAAGGCCTAGCTCGCCAGCGCGAATTGGAAGCTCTTTATAGCTATGCGGCTTAGTCTTATAGACCAGCATTCCGCCTGGGCAGTTCATTGGCTTAATGGCAAAATCAAGTTCGTCAATTTTGGTAAAATACATATTTTCCCTATAATGATCCCAATGGCCTGATTGCTCCCAAAGGCTGCGTGACAATATCATAGGTGTTTTAATTTCCTGATAGCCGTATTCTCTATGAATTTTACGCCAATAATCTTCAAGCTCATTACGGACAATCATACCATTTGGATGGAAGAATGGAAATCCTGGTCCCTCCTCTTGGATGCTGAAAAGATCGAGTTCTTTGCCAAGTTTACGATGATCGCGTTTAGCTGCTTCTTCCAACATATTAAGGTAATCATCAAGTTCTTCCTTAGTATTAAAGGCAGTTCCATAAATACGCTGCAGCATCTTATTCTTTTCGTTACCACGCCAATAAGCGCCGGCAATACTTTGTAATTTAAACGCTTTAACACGTCCTGTTGTCGGGCAGTGCGGTCCAGCACAAAGATCAAGGAAATCTCCCTGTTGATAAATACTGATAATAGCATCTTCAGGCAAATCATTAATCAACTCAACCTTATATGGTTCTTCCATCTTTGTAAACATCGCCAAGGCTTCAGCCCTAGGAAGTTCAGTACGAACAAGAGGTGAATTTGCTTTTACGATTTTAGCCATTTCTTTTTCAATTGCAACTAAATCTTCCGGTGTGAATACATGCTCACTATCCAGATCATAATAGAATCCGTTAGCAATAGCAGGCCCGATAGCGAATTTTGTGCCGGGGAATAAATGTTGAATTGCCTGTGCCATAACATGTGCTGCTGTATGACGTATAGCATGAAGTCCTTCCGTCGTATCTGCGGTTATGAATTCTACAGACGCGTCATTTTCCAAAACATCTGTAAGATCCTTATTTTTGCCATCAACAACTGCGAGTAAAGCAACCTTTCCTAATTTTTGGGACAAGCTTTTTGCCACTTCCAGAAGTGTTACTCCTGAAGCATACTCCCTTGTACTGCCATCCTTTAAAGTTACGATAATGTTAGCCATAAAAATCCTCCTAAACAATATATTCATCTAAATAAATAATTAACTAAACACCAAAATAAAATAAAAAAACTCCACCCCTATAAAGGGACGGAGAAATCCGCGGTTCCACCCTGATTGATTCCTTAAAGAATCCACTCGGTACCGTTAACGCCGGTTTTACGAAGCTTTATACTTGTGCGAACACTTTCCAAAGTTAGTTTGAAGGTGGTTTCAGACATCTATTTACCAAACTGCTTCCAGCCAAGGCAGTTTTCTCTGTATGGGATTATTCTGATGCTTCTTCCTTCGCATTACTTATAGCTATTTTGATTTACCATTTATTATAACACACTCTTTATCCTTGTCAACATTTTGTAATATGAGTAAAAATCGTAGTATAATGAGCCTGTATCTATCTATTTTCTAAAAAAAGTGAGCTGAGTACCCTGAATATTTTAATTAGACTTTTTATTTTTTTCGCATTTAGCATAATATCAATTTCAGCAACTGCCGAAGCCAACGGGAAAATAGTGTACGTGCCACTAGATAATCGTCCTGTTTGTCTTGACTACGTCAAACAAACCATCAGGGCAGCAGGCTATGAACTAATCGTTCCGCCTGAAAAATTGTTGGCAGATAACAAGCACACCGGCAACCCGGGAGCTCTTTGGTTCTGGCTAAACAACGCTGCGCAAGACGCGGATGCTGCAGTTCTAGCAACCGACAGCCTTATCTATGGAGGCTTAGTTGCTTCACGAACTCATCACGATTCCAATGATGATCTTATTGACAAAATTAAAAACTTTAAGGAATTGAGAGAAAATCATCCAAACCTTAAGATTTATGGTTTTTCAACGATTATGCGCACACCCCGTCAAAGCTTCGGCAATGTTGAACCACCCTATTACACGAAATACGGTCCTGATATTTTTGCGTTAACGCAATTAAACGATAAAGAAGAAGGCCAGGGCCTTACTGCAGCCGAAAAATTGAAAAAATCCGAACTTCTCACAAAACTCCCCCCAAAACACCTTGCTGACTGGTTGGACAGGCGTCAGAATAACTTTCGTATTAACTTATTGCTTACAGAACTAGCAAGGGGCAGAACATTTCACTATCTTGCAATTGGTAAAGACGATGACGCACCTTTGTCTCAGACGCATATGGAAAGCCGCCATCTGATGGAAGCCACTCTGGACATGTCCAATAATCATTTCAAAATATTACCTGGCGTTGACCAGCTAGGTCTTTTATTACTTACTAGAGCCATCAATGAACTCTGCTATGAAGAGCCTGTTGTTCATGTCATTTATTCTGAAGGAGCCGGCAAAAATACCCTGCCTTATTATTCAGACCAACGCCTTTCTTCCTCAGTTCCTGATCAGATTCAGGCTATGGGTGGTCGCGTGATAGAACTTGCTGATAAGGCCGACCTCGTTCTTGCCGTAAATACTCCGTTTGATGGCATTACCAAGGATTCTACTGCAGATGATAATTTGTTTTTCTCTTCAATATACAACAAAAGATTTGTTGGTCAAATTGCCAACTTTGTTAAAAATGAAAAACCATTGGCTATAGCTGATATATCATACGCCAATGGTGCCGATAATGGTTTTATGGAAGAATTATACAAAAATGATTTATTAAAAAAAATAACTGCTTATTCTGGTTGGAATACAGCCGATAATACAATCGGTTATGCACTTTCTCAGGCCGTATTAGCTAAAAAGATGTCTCATGCTGATATAAACACTCTGTTAAAAGTACGCTATCTCGATGACTGGCTCTATCAATCAAATATACGCCCCCATCTAAGCCATTCACTCGGCAAAAGCAACCATAATATTATCTACGACTTCACGCCTTTTCATGACGAAATCGTCACTACTACCTATAAATTATATGCACGCTATTTAAAGAAAGATCATTTCCTTCAAAATACCGACTTTAAAATTGATTTCCCCTGGAGTCGACTTTTTGAAATCAATGTAACCATGCAAACAAATAATTAAAAAATGTGTTACTGCAAATGCAGTAACACATTTTTTATCTCATATTGATAAATTGCAGGTCAACGCCAAAATCACCTTGTTTTAATAATTGAATAACAGCCTGCAAATCATCTTTTTTTGCACCTGATACACGAACCTGATCATCCTGCATCTGTGCAGTCACCTTGAGCTTAGATGCCTTAATGGCAGCTATGATATCCCGCGCTTTTTCCTTGGGAATACCCTGTTCGATGTCAATTGTCTGTCTAACTGACCCTTTTGATGCCGGTTCAATCTTTCCCGGCTTCAGGCATTTCAATGGGATATTTCTTTTTGCCATTCGCTGCCTCAAAACATCAAGAATAGCCGATAGCTTATATTCATCTTCCCCTGTGAGCTTCAAACATTTTTCTTCTAACTCAATACTGGCGCTGGAACCTCTGAAATCAAAGCGTTGTCCGATTTCCTTTTTGGTTTGGTTAACAGCATTATCCATTTCCTGCATGTCAACTTGCGACACAACATCAAAAGAACTATCCTTTGCCACTGCAAACACTCCCTTAGAAATAATAACTGCCTTACTCTCAGAAATTATTTTAACACGGCTCCCCATATCTCTTCAATAAAAAAGGTGCTACTGCACTCACAGTAGCACCATCATAAAAATCAAAGATGTACAGTTCTATCAGAAACTTCCTTCTTCTTCGCGTCATTAAAACGCGGTAAAGTGCTTAAATAACCAGTTATCCGACGCACTCTGACAATACTGTCGTAATGAGGCTTGACCAAAACGTCATCACCTGTAAGTGATAAGTCAACAGACAACAAAGTCTTATGGGGCATAACCTGCAATTGTTCGCCTACATAAATAGAAGCCTCTTGCTCAGTAATACCATCGCAGCAATTAACCTGCACTCCACTCATTTCAAATACCATAGTTCTCAACCTCCGCACCAATAATCACTACGCCTATATAGTACGATAGATTGGTGTAAGTGTCAAGTTTTTTTACCACATATAGTGTTTTTATTGTAAATTGTAGACAATTCACACTATATTTAGTTTTTTTCTCTAAATTTGCTCACGGCCTTCCATATTGTTAACAAGCTTCCGCAATTCATATTTTATGACATCACTGGCCGGAGTGCTCACTGGAATGTCCTCTGTTTCATAGTAATGCAGTTTTTTCTTCAGCATCTTATCGTTTTCTTCTTTGTAGATATACATATCAGCAGATACAATAACCTGCTGCAAAAGATCTCCCTGGTCATGCCAAAAATAGCCCCAGGAATGTACTAACCGCTCTTCCATCCTGTTTACGCTAAGAATAACCACAACCTTTGCTGGTATATTGGCAGCAATTTTTTGCAATGTCTGTTTATCGAGCTTAGAAGTTGACAATCCACTCTCTTGAATTATTTTCAAGGTTTTATCAGTTGGTTCTGGGCTTTTAATAATTTCATAGTAAGGTACGTGATACGCTTGTCGAACTTGCTCACGCCATGACAAAAAATCTTCTTGACCAGCATTTTGGGAATAATCAATCACAACATACGCAACCGGTTTGAACTCAAAAGCAGCCTCGCTTCTGCCACTCATACCAATAACAGTAAGTAATACCAAAAATAAACTAAACAAAAATTTTTTTATCACCTTTACTCCCTCCTTTGGTAAAAAATATCCTGAACTTCACCATTTTCCAAAGATAAATTAAGAAAAAAAGCCAAAGTTTGTCCTATGTCAGAAAATGTTTTCATAGCTGGTAATAATTGCGGTTTAACCTGCTTACCAAAAAACAAAGCAGGTATCTTTTCACGCGTATGGTCGCTGCCACTCCATGTAGGATCACAACCGTGATCCGCAGTTATAAGTGCAATATCAGATTCCTCCAGGATTGCAAAAAGTTCAGGTAAACGTTTGTCAATATATTCAAGGCCAGCCGCATAACCTTGAACGTCGCGTCTATGCCCGTAGGATGAATCAAAATCGACAAAATTTGCGAATATAAGACTATTATCACCCGCTTCTTTAACAGCTCCGATAGTTGTATCAAACAATGACTCAAGACCGGTAGCCGGATAATGTTTACTAATACCTCGATGTGCAAAAATATCTGCAATTTTCCCTATCGCATGAACCTGTCCTCCACTTTCAAACAGTATATCTAATAATGTTTTTTCAGGAGCTGGCACCGCATAATCATGACGATTACCGGTACGTACATAATTGCCAGCATTATCGCCAACAAAAGGACGAGCAATAACCCTCGCGATACGATAAGGCTGCACCAATTTAAAAGCAATCTGACATAAGGAGTATAATCTTTCCAGGCCAAAAGCTTTTTCGTGAGCAGCAATTTGCAACACACTGTCAGCTGAAGTATAAACAATTGGCTTACCTGTCAAGCAATGCTCTTCGCCTAATTCTTTGATAATTTCCGTTCCTGAAGCATGCTTATTTCCCAGAACTCCTGGAATACTGCCGTCTTCCACTAGCTTTCTCAACAATTCAGCAGGAAAACTGTTCTCCTTGGCTGAAAAATAGCCCCAATCGAACCTGACAGGTACGCCCATCATTTCCCAGTGTCCACTCAAAGTATCTTTGCCTTTACTTATCGATGAGGCAAAACCACATGCTCCAGATAATTTTCTTTCATTTTCGCTTAAAGGAAATAATAATTTTTTGCCCCTACTATACTCAGCGGCCTGTCCAAGGCCCAGGGTATCCATGTTCGGCAGCGATAAATACTTTGGTTTGCCGCTTTCATCTTTTCTATTCTTTCCGCACCACTCATTAATGTGGCCCAAAGTATCTGCGCCTGCGTCCCCAAACTTTGCGGCATCGTCCGCAAAACCAATGCCGAAAGAATCTAATAATAAAACAATAACTCTACTCATTTTTATTTTCCTTCTTTTATCATATTAATTAAAGCTTTTTTCACAACGCTTATAAAACGCTCAGACGCCAATTTATATATATCAGGCGATGCAACATGCTCACTTTGCGTCCTTTGGGCAACAACACCACAGATTGAGCCAGCAGCAAGTCCCATGCTTTGTGCCACAATAAAAAGAGTGGCAGTTTCCATTTCATAATTGCTCGCACCCAAAGCTTGCCATTCTTGTAAAGAACCCTGTAACGCTCGCGGCACATAGCCTGTAAAACTATCGTAGCGTTCCTGCCCAGGCCAAAAAGTATCAGAAGATATAGAAATACCAACATGATAAGGCACATCTGCCTCAGTGGCTGCGCTAACGAGAGCATTAGTAATTTCCAAAGATGCAACTGCCGGAAATTCAATCGGCGCATAATGTCTGGAGGCGCCGTCAAGTCGTACGGCAGCGTTATTAATAACAACTTCGCCTAATTTGATATGTTCTTGAATAGAGCCGGTAGTGCCAACTCTTATAAATTTTTTAATTCCTATTCTGGCTAATTCCTCCATACCTATACTTACCGATGGACCGCCCATACCAGTCGAACATACTAGGATCGGTTTATCATTAACATAAGTCAACCAACTGGTATATTCCCTGTGACTGGCAATAAATTCAGCTCTGCCGAATGCTTGCGCCAGTATCTCTACCCTGCCAGGATCTCCAGGTAAAATGGCATACTCTGCCTTTGCAATCATTGCTGCTGAAAGGCCTGTATGATATAGAACCTCATTGAAATTCGCTAAGTTTCCCATAATGTCACCTTCTTCTAAAACTATTATCGTAATAATAATTCGCTGTTTATACACAAGTACCTTCCGTCAAAATTGAAAAACCTGCAACATAATGTTGCAGGTTTTGATAATCAATCTTCAGTTATTTCGCTTATAATAACTTCGTCCGCTTCATCGCTTTCTTTCAAAGTCACATCTATTATTTCCTTCTGCGCAGTAGGAACATTTTTACCGACAAAATCGGCTCTGATAGGCAGCTCCTTGTGTCCACGATCAATTAAAACAGCAAGTTCTATCGCTTTAGGGCGTCCCATATCAATTAAGGCATCCAAAGCAGCCCTGATAGTACGTCCGGTATAAAGAACATCATCAACAAGAATAATTACCTTGCCGCTGATATTAAAATCCAATTCTGTTCCGTGTACTATTGGATTGTAGGCCAAAGTTGATAAGTCGTCACGGTAAAGAGTGATATCAAGAAAACCAACTGGTACCTTTACATTTTCGATATTTTCAATTTCCTTGGCAATCCGCTGTGCCAAAGGTACGCCACGTGTTCGAATGCCAACCAGAATGACATTCTCGACACCTTTATTCTTTTCAATAATTTCATGGGCGATACGCACGATAGCACGACGCATTGCTTCGCCGTCCATTATAACGTTCTTTCTTACCAGTCTGCTCATAGTCAATACCTCCAATATTTAACTTTAAAACTGACCATTTCTTAAACGCGTAATAATTTTATTCATGTCCTCCGGAATTGGCGCTGTGAAAAACATTTCTTCACCTGTACGAGGATGTTTAAAAGTTAATTCATAAGAATGTAAAGCTTGTCCATTAATGGCAAAAGGCGTTTTCTGTGGTGAATATTTAGGGTCACCAACAACAGGATAACCAAGATATTCCAAATGAACACGAATCTGGTGCGTACGTCCTGTCAATAATCGGCATTGTAAAATTGTAAAACGACCGAAGCGTTCCAACACTTCATATTCAGTAACTGCTTCTCTGCCATTTTTACTGACAACGGCCATCTTTTTCCTATCCTTACTGTCACGTCCGATCAAAGTTTCTATGCGTCCGCTATCCTGTTTCACGTTACCACGAACCACAACAAGATAAGTCCTTTTAGCACTTTTACTCTGAATTTGCTCAGACAAAGAAGTATGAGCGACATCATTCTTAGCAACAATCATGACACCCGAAGTATCTTTATCCAAACGATGAACGATACCGGGACGGATCACTCCATTAATTCCAGAAAGATTTTTGCAGTGGTATAGAAGTGCGTTAACAAGGGTTCCCGTGTAATTACCTGCTGCCGGATGCACTACCATCCCACGTGCCTTATTGATAACAACAACATCCTGATCCTCATATAAGATATCAAGCGGAATATTTTCCGCAATTACCTCTAAAGGAACTGCTTCCTGGTAACGAATAACGAAAAGTTCTCCGTCCTTAACCTTATGGTTGGCCTTCACGGTCTTCGAGCCACTTGTTATTCTTTCCGCATCCATCATTTTTTGTATATTGGCACGTGATAAATTTAGCTTAGAAGCAAGGAATACATCTGCACGCTTACCAATATCTTCTGTCTCTGCTTTTTCAGTCTCTACTAGTTCGTTCTCTTCAATTCCGTCTTTATCGTACTCCATAAAATCAACCCTACTCCCAAACATATTGCTATATCCGCCACATTAAAAATCGGCCAAATACGAAAATCAAAAAAATCTATTACTAATCCTGTTCTTATGCGGTCAATCAGGTTACCTAGCGCACCACCGGCAAAAAGTGCTATTCCCATCTGCACTAACTTGGATTCGGCCATAATAGCGCGTCTGTAATAAAATAAAAAGATCAGCACAGAAAGAGCTGTTACAACAAAAAACCAGCGGTTATTTTCCAAAATGCCAAAAGCGGCGCCAGGATTCAAAATAAAGGTCAAATGAAAAATCCCATCGATAATTGGGATACCCATTCCTTCACTCATATTACTTGTTACCAAATATTTTGTAAATTGATCAACAGCCACAACAAAAGCAGCGATTAGAAGTAATAACATCAGTTCACCCTACCACATGAAATTAATAATTAATTATAACAGAAAAAGGTGCTGACAACAACTCTAAGCAGTTATCCACGCCGTAAAGCTACGCAAAAAAGCGCTATCTCTCTTTTAGAGATAGCGCTTTGGTAAAAACCATCATAAATTAATACAAAATTTTGTTTGCAATAACCAATCTTTGAATTTGGTTGGTTCCTTCATAAATCTGCATGATTTTAGCATCACGCATCATTTTCTCAACAGGATATTCACGAGAATAGCCGTAACCGCCCATAATCTGAACGGCGTCTGTGGTAACCTGCATAGCTACATCGGCAGCATAACATTTTGCCATGGCAGCTTCTTTCGTAAAGTTCATGCCTTGGTCACGCATCCAGCAAACTTTTTGCACCATCAAACGAGCAGTTTCAACTTTAATTGCCATATCAGCAACCATTGCCTGTATCATTTGGAAGGATGCTATTGGTTGTCCAAATTGTTTTCTTTCTTTTGCATATTTTACTGAAACGTCAAGTGCAGCTTGAGCAAGACCTACGGAAACAGCACCAACAAATGGGCGCGCAGAATCCAAAGTTGTCATTGCGATACGGAAGCCTTCGCCTTCACGGCCAACACGATTTTTAACAGGAATAACGACATCCTGTAGAATCAACTCGCAAGTATTCGACGGGCGAATACCCATCTTATCTTCCTTTTTGCCAACCTTAAAACCAGGAGTACCTTTCGGCACAATAAAAGCGGTTAAACCGCGAATACCACCGCTTTTTCTGGTATTAGCGAATACGAGAAAGGTATCAGCAATGCCAGCATTAGTGATAAAAGCTTTTGAACCATTAAGAATATAATTGTCGCCATCCTTAACAGCTGTAGTAGAAACGCCACCGGCATCAGAACCTGCATTAGGTTCAGTTAGAGCAAAAGCAGCCAAGCCACCTTCGTTCAAAAGATTGCAATGTTCAACTTTTTGTTCTTCGCTGCCACTTAACAAAATAGGATAAGACGCCAAAGAATTTGCTGCCATAGAAGTTGCAATACCGGCACAACCCTTGCCCAATTCTTCGTAAATCATGGCAACAGTTACGCTGTCTAAACCAGGTCCGCCATACTCTTCAGGCACAATGAGATTCAAAAGTCCCATATCAGCAGCTTTCTCCATCAAGCCAGGCATAGCCTCATTGTTTCTGTCCATCTCCCCAGCAAACGGAGTTATTTCCTTGTTTACAAACTCGCGTACCATTTCCTGCAATTCCAATTGGTCTTCATTTAAAGCAAAATCCATTTTGTCCTCCTACTTCCAGGCCGAAGCCGTGTATTTATGTCTTTTTTATTTTTCACATAACAATACTTTATTTTACCATTTTCTTGGTATTTCGTCAAAAAAACCGTCAACAGACATAGTAGTCAATGCTGTGGCTAATAGAAAGTTGTTTTCATCTTTTATTTCAGAGGCTATTACCATAGTTCTGCGGCCATGATGTTTAATCATGCTATTAACTTCCACAATCTTGCAAGCATCAATACCTTTGGTCAGATTAATACTAAAACTTAAAGTACCAGCCATAACTCCTACGCTTGCTGCAGTAACTCTTGAAGCAACGTCAGTAAGTGCTGTAAGAACGCCGCTTTGTACAAAGCCTTGCTTACTTAAGTGACGATCAGCGTCAATTTTTAAACTAACTTTAGCAGCACCACAATGAACCTCATCAATTTTCATATGAGAGAAAACAGGCACAAAGATTGCCTTGTCGTAGATATCCATGACAAGGGCAGATACATCAGAAGAATTCAACTCAACTGCCCCTTCCCTACATCGTATAAATCAATAAAGATTTCCGTCCAAAATAAAGTGCTTCAGCTCTGCTATCAAAGGCTATATCGATAACGTTTCCTTTGATCGAACCACCAATATCAGCTGCAATTGCCTTGCCATATCCTGGTATATAAATGCTAGTACCCAACGGTATTGTGTTGGGATCTACAGCAATAATGCCTTTACGTACTGCAACGCCCGTTGCAGTTGTGCCTCCGCAACCAGGATCCTCTGAAGAATAGGCTGTAGCATCTACAAAAAAACGATGTTTGAACTTTGAAAAATCCAGCTTGCTTTCCTTTGCAAGTGCTTCTTCTAAATCCTTAGTTACAATACCATCCTGAGTTTTGTTAATCTTACGTTGAAAAGACTTGACAGCTTGTTCGGTCATTGGGCCAAACTCATGGTCAATAATACCATCATAAAGTTTTATTTCCCATAACATTGCTTGAATCTGTCCAACAATTTCTTCATTCATGCCTCGCTTGGCAACAACATCCGAAGATGCAAAAGCAGCGACAGGGCAGCAAAATAACATGATACAAACCAAAAACATGTTGAAAGGTTTTTTCATTACAGCCTCCCATACCAAGTTTTTTACACATTAAGCCAATTCTATCAATACACTGTTCATTTTAGCATATTTACGGTTAGGCCTCAATGTTTTTCAAAAAAAAACAGGCAGCTTCGCCGCCTGTTTAATAGTACCAGCATTAATCAATAATATTCAGTCTATAATCGTGATACAATGCTCTGAGTTCTGCCATCTTAGCAGCCATTTCCAATTGTAATTCGGAAGCTTTTGCAAAATCTTCTTCACGAACTGCCCTACGGATTTTTGTAGCCAGACAAAAACCATTTACACTATCTTTAAATAAGCAGTGTCTGAGCTCATCAATTTTAGCCCAAAGCTCATCATCCCAAGCGGATTCTCCATTTTCATGCATGCAATACATTTCCATGACTTCGGCAAGATTATCAGGCAGAATTCTGTTAACAAGCTCTGTTTTCCAACGAATCAACGCGCCTTGAACGAATGAATCTACGAAAACCGGTTTGATAATGTTGTCTTTTGTAAGAACTGCTGTCTTTTCTGGGTGTTTCTTGAAAGCAAGCATATTTTCCCATACAGTTGCTGGTGGCTTGCCAAACAGTTTATTGCGTTGTTCTTCTGAGAAGTCTTCAAAAACATCCTCTTCTGAACGGTATTCTCTGTCTTTTTCAAGATAGAATCCTTCGGTACCATGTTTTTTAGAAAGCTCGGCACACAATTCCTCAAGATTCTTGCCAGATTCCATAGCTGCTTTTATGCCATCAAGCATAGAGAGATAGAATACAGCCAAAGCTAAATAAGTATTAGTGTAAGGATTTGGTGAACGCATTTCAAAACGAGTTGCCATCGGGTTATCGATATCACGAACCAAGCCAGCAAGAATTGTTCTGTT
>CAYRVN010000013.1:11559-21957 GCA_964427675.1 uncultured Acidaminococcales bacterium | reverse complement strand
TTGAAGAACTGATGGGTATGTTTGTCGCCAAAGAAATTGAGCCGGCTGAAATAGAGGTCGAGGGCAAGATAAAAGACGCTTCCGTAACTGGCAGAGGTTATGCGGTCGGCGGCGGTGTGGCGCAGGCTGTAAAAGAAAGAATTTATGAGATAAATCCTGACGTGGATGTCAAAGTTGAATGTATAGAAGGACTTGCTGAATGTGTTAAGGTTATGAGACTGGCGAAGCTGGGCATGAAAAACGGTTTGCTTTTAGAAGGTATGGCCTGCAAAAACGGCTGTGTCGGCGGTCCCGGAACTGTTGTGTCGGCAGCTCGTTCACGCAAGAGCGTTGCAACATTTTCCAAAGAGTCACCATATAAGTCACCGGCTGATAATAAGAATATCGCTCCGGAAGATAGGAAAAAATGGTAATTGCTTGAAGAAGTATTTGAAATAAAAACGCCCTCAGACTTAGAATTGATATTCTAAAACTGAGGGCATTTTACAATTGTGAAAAATAAAAAACCACGAAGCCCGAAAGCCTCGTGGTTGCTTATCTAAAATGGTGGGGTTAGGCAGACTCGAACTGCAGACCTCTTCGATGTCAACGAAGCGCTCTAACCAACTGAGCTATAACCCCTTAACGTGGTATATTATAGCTAAAAAACAAGCTTTTTGTCAAGTGTAAATATATACGGTTAAAAGTATCGACATAATATGATGTTGATTTTCTGCTATAATATATAGAAATATAACCTTATACCAATACTACAAGTTTTGTGGTCAAAAGAAGAAAGAAGAGATTAGTTGATGATTGAGTTGAAAAAAGATGAAGAAACGAGCATCAAAGGGCCATATGGGTTAATAGAGCTTGTAATTACGCCATGTACGGTTAAAGAAAATGCACAGCCTGTTTTAATAATGGCGCATGGTTTCCGTGGTTCGATGGAAGGTGGCGGCAGAGCTAAATATCTGGCTGATTTGGCTGGCGAAATCGTGCATGTCGTACGTTTTAATTTTAATGGCAGTCAGATATTGAGCAAACAGATAGAAGAGCTGGAAAATGTCGTAAGCTATGTAAAACAACGTTATGAGGGTAGCAGAATCATTCTTTTAGGAAGAAGCATGGGCGGCTGTGCCTCACTTGTAGCAGCTTCCAGGGACACTGAAATAAGAGGGTTGGTTTTGTGGGCAATGCCGAATGATTTACATCTGACCTTTCTTAACTCTTTGGGTAAGAGTGGTTATCAAAAACTAAAGAAGGGTGAAAACTTGTACTTAAATGACGAACGCGGTGAATTGGTCTTGACGCCAGATTTTCTGTTTGATATAGACAGATACGATTTAACTGAATTACTGCGTAATTGGAAGAAAAGACCTTTATTGGTTATTCATGGTGCAAAGGATGAAACAGTACCTTTGGAGCAAGGACAGCAGTCATATTTTCTGGCTGGTTTGCCAAAGCGACTAGTTGTAATTCCCAATGCTGATCATAGTTTTACTAATCATGGGCATAAAGCTGCTGAAGAAGTAGTATCATGGCTGCAGCATATCTTGATTTAAAAATTCCCTAATTGCATGCTTTGCTTTATAATAAGGTTAAGAATAGTGAATCTGGAGGAAAAAATTTGAAGAAAATATTAGTGCTCTTATCTATTGTTATTTTTGCATTGTTGGCATCAGCTTGTGGTGGCGAGAAAAAAGTTGAAAAACCTAAGCCGTCAACAGCAGTTTTTGAAACAAACATGGGAACTTTTGAAGTAGCTTTGGCAACTGAAGGTGCTCCTGGTACTTCTGAAAACTTTATTAAGCTGGCCAAAGCGGGTTTTTATAACGGATTGATATTTCATCGTGTTATTGATGGCTTTATGCTTCAGGGCGGAGATCCAATGGGAAACGGTCGCGGAGGCCCTGGTTATCAAATCAAAGATGAATTTTCTCCAAAACTTAAACACGATGGCGAAGGCGTTTTATCAATGGCTAATAGCGGTCCTAATACCGGCGGCTCACAGTTTTTCATTACATTGAAAGCAACTCCGTGGCTTGATGGCAAGCATGCGGTTTTTGGCAAAGTAACAAAAGGAATGGACGTCGTAAGAAAGATTGGTAAAGTTAAGACTGATGGCAATGACAAGCCAGTTCAGGATGTCGTCATAAAAACAATATCAATCGTCGAGAATTGAGTCTTTATCATAAATTAAGGGAGGGATGTATTTGTCGTTAGAAAAAACGGAGCAGAGGATTGAAATAAGGGACCAGCAAGAGCTTTTGGGTATTTTGGGTAGAAATGACGAGTTTTTGCGTATTATGCAGGCAGGCATGACCTGCACGCTTGTTGCGCGTGGCAATGTTATTGTTATAAGCGGTGAAGAGGAGGCAGTTGCTTTGGCTGAGCAACTGTTGAATGAATTGCTTTTCCTTTATCGGCAGGGTTTGCCTATAACAGCTCATGATGTACGTTATAGTGTGAGGATGATTGTTGAAGGAAGACAAGCGAGTCTGCACAGAATGTTTGCGGAAACTATTTTGGTCACTAACCGTGGACGGCAAATAAAGGCTAAAACTCTTGGCCAATGGAATTATCTGGAAACCATTCAGAAAAATACGATAACAATAGGCATAGGCCCTGCTGGTACAGGTAAAACCTATCTGGCAGTAGCGATGGCGGTCAAAGCACTTAAAACAAGAGAGGTAGAACGCTTGATTTTAGCTCGCCCTGCTGTCGAAGCAGGTGAAAAATTAGGGTTTTTGCCCGGTGATTTACAGGAAAAAGTTGATCCTTACTTAAGGCCTCTTTATGATGCACTCAGCGATATGCTAGGTATGGAAACTTTTCAGAAATATCTTGCGAAGGGTGTAATCGAGGTAGCTCCTTTGGCATATATGCGGGGACGCAATCTTAATGACGCTTTTATTATTCTTGACGAGGCACAGAATACGACTCATGAGCAAATGAAAATGGTTCTGACAAGATTGGGGTTTGGCTCAAAGATGGTTGTTACCGGTGATGTAACACAGATTGATTTGCCAACTGGCCGCTCATCGGGGCTTGACCAGGCAGCAAATGTTTTGCGTGACATCAAAGGTATAGGGATAGTTCGTTTTACGGAAGGCGACGTTGTAAGGCATGAACTTGTAGCTGAGATAGTGCGAGCTTATGAAAAGTTTGACAACCGCAAAACTAAAAAAGCCACAGAGCAGGAGGAAGAAAAGTGATTATTTCTCTTGAAAACGATCAAAATATTATTGAAATACCGGAAAAGCTGGAACACTCACTTAGTGACGGGCTGAATGCGGTAGCGAAACTTCACGGCCTGGGAGAACAGGAAGAAGTTGATATCACTATTGTAACGGATGAGGAGATTCATGCCTTGAACCGCGATTATCGCAACGTAGACCGTGCGACAGATGTCTTGTCTTTTGCCCTGGATGAAGATGGCGGTGAACCAGAATTGGTTGGCGGGCCTGAAGTTCATCTGCTTGGTGATATCATTATTTCTGCTGAGACTGCGATGCGTCAGGCTGAAGAGTTCGGACATGGTCTTGAACGAGAAATAGTTTATCTTGCGGTGCATGGGTTACTGCATCTTTTGGGTTATGATCATATGCAGGAAGAGGATAAAGTTGTGATGAGAGCCAAAGAAGAAGAAGCCTTGAGAGAAATAAAGTTATCCGAAGAGTTTTTGGCTGCTCGTTAGGAGGCTGTTAGTAATGGATAAAGAACTTTATGCGGCTGCTTTAGCCGTCAGGCAGCAAGCCTATGCGCCTTATTCAAAATTTTGCGTAGGAGCTGCGGTAAGGACTGCAAAAAATAATATTTATGTTGGCTGTAACGTTGAGAATGCTTCTTATGGTTTAACTTGCTGTGCAGAGCGTAATGCAATTTATGCCGCGATTGCAGAAGGTGAAAAGAGCTTTAAGGCTCTTTGCGTTGTAGCAGCAACTGAAGAGCCGGTTGCGCCCTGTGGTGCCTGCCGCCAGGTTATGAGCGAGTTTGGGGTCAACGAGTTGTTTTTAGCCAATTGTGACGGAAAAGTAATAAGAATGACGTTGGAAGAGTTATTGCCATACAGCTTTAAAGCAGATAACTTAGAGAAATTATAAATAATCAAAGGAAGTGATTGCCATAGAAACACAAAATAAGCATTATTCAGGTTTTGTAGCTGTAGTGGGGCGTCCAAACGTTGGTAAATCCACATTAGTAAATAGTTTGATTGGTGAAAAAATTGCAATAATGTCGGATCGTCCACAAACTACGAGAAATAAAATTATGTGCATTCTTAATACGGATAATGCACAAATTATGTTTTTAGATACGCCTGGTATTCACAAGCCTCAGCATAAATTAGGCGAATATATGGTGCGCTCAGCGGAAAGCACTCTGCATGAGGTAGACGTAATTCTTTTTGTTGTCGATGTCAATGAGAAGAAGGGTGCTGGCGACGATTATATAATCGAACAATTGAAAAAAGTGAAGACGCCAGTTATTCTGGTTGCCAATAAAATTGACAAGTTGGCAGACAAAGGACAGCTTTTCCCTATTATTTCTTCGTATACTAAAAGCTTTGATTTTACGGCTGTTGTGCCTACTTCTGCCTTGACGGACAATGAGTTCAAAGCTTTGCTCAGCGAGATAGTTAAACACTTACCTGAGGGTCCCCAATATTTCCCTGAGGATATGATTACCGACCAACCGGAGCGAGTAATAGCGGCAGAAATGATCAGGGAAAAAGTCTTGAAATTGACTCGTGACGAAGTTCCCCACTCCATTGCTGTTGAAATAGAGGAAATGAAGACCAGGACTAATGAGGACCTCTACATAAGAGCTGTAATCTACGTTGAACGTGAGTCACAGAAGGGCATCATTATAGGGGCAAAAGGTAATCTTTTGAAACTTATAGGCAGACAAGCGCGTGAAGATATTGAAAACCTTTTGGGGAACAAAGTTTATTTGGATCTTTGGGTAAAGGTTAAAGCTGATTGGCGCAACAGGGAAAATGTCTTGCGCCAGTTTGGTTATGAAGGCTAATTTGATTGTTTGACCATATAAAAATATCATGATATGATTTTCATATGTAGTCTATAAATATTAATTGTTAGGAGAGGATGTCCTATAGAAGGCGATCCTGCGTTATCGAACGCAATGAAATTGGTGCTCATTTTTATTATGGCACTGTTAAACGGCTTTTTCGTTATGGCGGAATATTCGCTTGTACGAATCAGAAAAAGCAGACTGGAAGAATTAATTCAACAAGGTAATGAACGAGCCAAGAACGTTTTGAAAATGACATTGTCTTTGGATACGTATCTTAGTGCAACGCAAATGGGAATAACGATTTCCTCACTTGCGCTTGGCTGGCTTGGTGGCCCTTTTTTGGTTCAATTACTGCGTAGCCTTATTGGCACAACTTATTTTGAGCCTTGGTCTGTTCATGTGGCTGCGGTGTTTCTAACTATTTTTGTGCTTGTTTTTGTCCACGTCGTTTTCGGTGAATTGGTGCCAAGAGCTATTGCTTTAGGTAAAGTTGAAAAAATTGCCATGGCGGTTTCCGGACCGCTGAGTTTGTTTTATATTTTAACCTTTCCGTTAGTAGTTATTTTCAGTAGATTTTCACGGGCCATCTTGCAGTTGTTGGGTATTGAATCCGTTCAAAAGGAAGATATTGCTCATTCTGAAGATGAGCTTCGTATGATTGTAAGCGCCAGTGAACGCGGTGGCGTTCTTGATCATATGGAAAGCCGCCTGATTGATAATGTTTTTGATTTTGCTGATCGTGTTGCCAGAGAAGTCATGGTACCACGTCAGGATATGGTTTGTTTGTTTGCGGATGATAGTTTGTCAGAGAACATGAAAGTGGTAAAAGAAACAGGTCACACACGTTATCCTTTATGTTTCGAAGACAAGGATCACACAATTGGTATAATTCATATTCGTGATTTAATGAATTTGAAGCCGCAAAATGATGACTACGATTTGCGACAAATTATGCGAGAGATTGTTGTTGTCCCAGAAGGGATGTCAATTGCTAAGATTTTGCAAACTCTGCAGAAAAAACATATTCAGATGGCCGTTGTTGCTGATGAATATGGCGGTACAGCAGGTCTTGTTACTATGGAAGATTTATTGGAAGAAATTGTCGGCGATATTCAGGATGAGCATGATCAGGAAGAACCTGACATTTCACGTTTGCCTGATGGTTCCTATGAATTTGACGGGCTTGTGCTTTTGGACGATATCACTGATATCTTAGATATTGAATTTGATGAACCTGAAGAAGATACAATCGGTGGTTTTGTTTTTGGCCTTTTAGGCAGACGTCCGGAAGTTGGCGACATAGTTTCCACAAAAGGATTTAAGTTCGAGGTTCTACGCGCAGCCGGATTCAGAGTTGAAAGGGTTAAAGTTACGCATTCTGATTCTGAAGGTGTGAAAAAAACGGAAAATGAGTAAGGAAGCTTATCAGGACGAGATAATTATTTTAAGAGTGAAAGATTGGCAGACTGCGGATAAATACGCAGTCTGTTTTTCACGTGAACATGGTAAGATATCGTTTATAGCGTATGGCGCCAGATATGGCAAGTCCAACGGCGGCAGACTGATCCAACCGTTTACCCAGCTCTCAGCAAGACTTATGGGTGGCAGGCGTTTCGATACTATGCAGCAGTGTGAGCTTAGTCTTTTGCCAAAGACAATGGATATAATGGCGCTGGCTTATGCAGCGGTCATAGCTGAAGCAGTGGAAAACCTGACAGAGGATTATTCGCCACAGGAGGAAATTTTTGTACTTTTACAGCAAGCGCTGGTCTTGCTTAGCAGTCATAATAAAAGGCTTGTTGTCGTTAGTTCCTTATGCAAATTGTTGAGTTTGTGCGGGTTTAATCCTGAGCTTGAAACCTGCACGACCTGCCATGAGAAAATTGAAGGGGATGCTTATTTCAGCACTGTACAGGGCGGTGTTATTTGTGATAAATGCAGTACAGGAAGTGAATTGCCTTTTGCTGTAGGTACGAGGGAACTAATGCTAAAATTGCAGCATTTAAATTTTGAAAATCCTGAGAAATTTGTGGTCCGTGGGGCAGATCTTATGCAGCTTGAACAAACATTATATAAATTCCTGGTTTATCAAACGGATAAGCCGCTTGTCAGCTTACAATTCCTTGCCCAAATGAGCGTATGACAAACAATTGCCCAATACACACAGCTATTTTAGAGCGTGTTCAGAAAGGCAAGGACTAAAGAAGTGACGGGCTTGCTGCACATCAGCGACCGACTGCTTGCAGTCGAATTTTCGCGTGTGGAAGCAGCCAGAGGAACTCTTTAAAAATTGTCTTACAAAAGTTTGTATACTTCTTTTTAAGTTGACAAAGACCTATCTATCTGTTATATTTTCTTAAAGAAAAGGCAATGAAGGGGATAAGTAGTTTTTGCAGCAGCGAATCGGGATAGTGCAAGCCGATATCAAAGACGAAGGCGCCCAAGAGCCATAATTTTATATTTGATAAGAGAGGACTGCTTGCAGTCAAACAGGGTGGAACCGCGGGAGCTTTAAGCCTCCGTCCCTGTAACATATTATTGTTACAGGGATGGAGGCTTTTTTGTTTTCAAACCTGTATAAATTTAAGGAGGAAGAAAATGAATTTCCAAACGATTATTTTGAAGCTTCAAGAGTTTTGGGCCAAACAAGATTGCATCATGGCTCAGCCTTATGACATCGAAAAAGGTGCCGGCACTATGAACCCATCAACATTTCTCAGGGTTCTCGGACCTGAACCATGGCGCATTGCGTATGTTGAGCCTTCCAGAAGACCGGCAGACGGCCGCTATGGAGATAACCCCAACCGTCTTTTCCAACATCATCAATATCAGGTCATTATTAAGCCTTCTCCTGAAAACATCCAGGAGCTTTATCTGCAAAGTCTGGCTGAACTCGGCATTCATCAGAATGAACATGATATTCGTTTTGTAGAGGACAACTGGGAATCCCCAACACTTGGTGCCTGGGGACTCGGCTGGGAAGTTTGGCTTGACGGTATGGAAATTACACAATTTACTTATTTCCAACAAGTCGGCGGTATTGATGTTAAACCGGTTACTGTTGAAATTACCTATGGTTTAGAACGTCTTGCCATGTATATTCAGGGCGTTGAAAACGTATATGATGTTAAGTGGGTAGGCGATATTACTTATGGAGATGTTTTTCATACCAATGAAGTAGAACAATCCTACTATAATTTCCAGATTGCTGATACGGCATTATTGTTTGACCTGTTTGAAAAATACGAAAAAGAGGCTATGCGTGTTATCGAAACGGGTAATATTCGTCCAGCCTATGATTATGTGTTGAAGTGTTCACATACCTTTAACCTCCTTGACTCCCGCGGCGCCATAAGCGTCAGCGAAAGAACAGCGTTTATTGGGCGTGTAAGGGCAATGGCACGTCTCTGCGCCGCTGCTTATGTTGAACAGAGAGAAAAATTGGGCTTCCCGCTGCTGAAAGGGGATAAATAAATATGGAACAGAAGTTATTATTTGAAATAGGCACAGAAGAAATACCTGCTAAATTTATGCCTGGCATTTTGGAGCAATTGAAGGGTTTAGCAGAGAAGAAGCTGCAAGAACTTCGTGTTCCTTTTGCGTCGGTTACTGTTTTTGGCACACCACGCCGTATGACTTTTATTGCTGATGGCGTTGAAGAAACACAAGCAAGTACAGTCGTCGAGAGCAAAGGACCTTCAATAAAGATTGCTTTCGGTGCAGATGGTGCTCCTTCCAAAGCTGCACAGGGCTTTGCCAGAGGACAAGGTATAGCTGTCGAAGATTTAATTGTTCGCGATGAGTATGTCTATGCGGTTAAAAAATTGACAGGACAAGCGGTAATTGAGCTGTTGCCGGCTTTCTTGGTCGATATCGTGGAATCTTTATCGTTTCCTAAAAACATGCGTTGGGCTGATCACGATTTCCGCTTTGTGCGTCCAATAAGATGGCTTGTTGCAATGTTAGACGATAAAATTATTCCAATTGAAATAACTGGCGTCAAATCAGGACGTAACACCATAGGTCACCGCTTTCTGAGCAAAGGTGAAGTGGAAATAGCCAGCGCCGGCGATTATGCAAAGGTACTGCGCGAACATTTTGTTCTTGTTGACCAGGATGAACGCCGCGATATGATACGCCAGCAAGTAGAAGAATTGGCGCAAAAAGAAGGCGGCATTGCCGAAATAGATGAGGATTTATTGGAAGAAGTAGTTTATCTTGTAGAATATCCTACAGCTCTTTGCGGACATTTCGATGATAAATTTTTGACACTACCTAAAGAAGCTGTTATAACTCCTATGCGCGAGCATCAGCGTTATTTTCCTGTGCTTACTGCTGACGGTAAATTACTGGCTAAATTCATTACCGTCCGTAACGGTAACAGTGAAGGCCTTGATATCGTAGCCCATGGCAACGAACGCGTTTTGCGTGCACGCCTTAGTGATGCGGAATTTTTCTTTAATGAAGATAGAAAGATAAAACTGGAAGAACGTCTTGAAAAATTAAAAACTGTAGTGTTCCAGGAAGGCCTTGGCAATATTTACGACAAGAGCGTACGCTTAGCTGATATTGCAATGACATTGAAAAAAACCCTCAACGTAAAAGTTGATGAAGATGTTTTGCAACGTACTGCTCTTTTGTCCAAGACAGACTTGGTAACAGGCATGGTATGTGAATTTACGGAGCTGCAAGGTGTCATGGGACGCGAGTACGCATTGCTTGATGGTGAAGAACCAGAAGTCGCTCAAGGCATATTCGAACACTATCTTCCTCGTTTTGCCGGTGATGAATTACCAACAACTGATATTGGGCGCTTGGTGGGTATTGCTGACAAGCTGGATAATATTGTCGCTACTTTCAGTCGTGGATTGGTTCCGACAGGATCACAGGATCCTTATGCTTTGCGCCGTCAGGCAATAGGTATCATTAATATTTTGGTTGATGGCAATTATCATCTGCCTTTGCTTAAAACAATGTCTGCTGTGTTAGAACTGTTAAATGTTCCTGGTGCTAAAAGTGGTGAATTGTTGGCACAACTGCAAGACTTTTTCATGCAACGTGTTAAAAATATGATGGGCGACCAAGGTATTCGCTACGATGTTATCGACGCAGTATTAAATGAAAAGGCCAATGATGATATTGTTGACTTGTTCGTAAGGGCGAAGGCTTTAGCCGAATACGTTGCAACGCCTGAGGCAGCTGAAAGCATTCAAGCCTTTACACGTGTTACCAATCTTTGCAAAAAAGCAGAAGGCGAAACTATTATCAGGGAGAGTTTGTTTGTTGAATCTGCAGAAAAAGAACTTTATGAAGTTGTCTGCCGTTTGCAAAAAGAAACCATTCCTGCACTGGTTGGTTATAACTATGCTGAAGTGCTAAAAT
>CAYRVN010000013.1:0-11459 GCA_964427675.1 uncultured Acidaminococcales bacterium | reverse complement strand
CAAAAAGAAACCATTCCTGCACTGGTTGGTTATAACTATGCTGAAGTGCTAAAATTGATGAATGAAGTTTCTGCACCGGTTAACAAATTCTTTGATACAGTAATGGTCATGGATAAAGATGAAAATGTAAAAAATAATCGTTTAGCTCTCTTGGTACAAGTCAAAGAGACTGCTAGCATGGTTGGCGATCTTAGCGCGATAGTACTGTAACGAAAAATACAAAAATGTATAAAATTTATAAAAAATTCACTTGAACAACGAACATAAACGTGATATAGTGTATACTATATTAGAAATAGTCATTTAATAAGTATATGACAAAAGGAGTGCTACAATGAAAAAGGAAGAACAGTTTCTACTTTGGTTTGAGCAGTTAGAAAAAACTGACGTTCCCATAGTCGGCGGTAAATCAGCTTCTCTCGGAGAAATGACTTCAAAGACGGATGTGCCTGTTCCTTATGGCTTTGCAACTACTGCATACGCTTATAGATATTTTATTGAAAAAAGCGGACTTAAGGAAAAAATGGCGGCTTTGCTGTCTGAACTTACTGATGTAGAAAACAGCGCTTTGCTGCGCGATGTAAGTGCTAAACTGCGTGCGGCTATCATGGCTGAAAAAATGCCGGAGGATTTACAGCAAGCAATTGCAGGAGCTTATGCTGAGTTGGCAAAAAAAGTCGGCGAAGAACTGCCTTTCGTTGCTGTTCGTTCCAGTGCTACTGCTGAAGATTTACCAGATGCGAGCTTTGCTGGTCAGCAAGATACTTATTTGAATGTTCAAGGCGCTGAGATAGTTATTGCAAAAGTAAAGGAATGCTACGCTTCCTGCTTCACTGATCGCGCTGTATACTATAGAGAAAAACAAGGCTTCGATCATCTGGATGTTGCTTTAAGTGCTGTTATTCAAATGATGGTGTTCTCCAAGGCTGCTGGCGTAATGTTTACTGTAAATGTGGCAACCGGCAACGACGAAAATATTCTGATTGAAGCTGCTTATGGTCTTGGTGAATATGTTGTCCAAGGCACTGTAACTCCTGACAACTATACAGTTTCGAAAGCTGATAATAAAATTATTGAAATTAATGTCAATGCGCAAGATGTAATGCTTGTTCGTAAAAAAGGCGGCGATTGTGAAGAACAACCAGTGCCTGCAGAAAACTACCATAAACAGACTCTGACTAACGAGCAGATTCTTGAATTGGCTAACTATGCTAAAAAGATTGAAAAACATTATGGTTGCTATATGGATATTGAATGGGGCATTGATGAACGTACCGACAAAATCTGGATATTGCAAGCTCGTCCTGAAACCGTTTGGTCACGCCGCAATAAAGAAGAGGGCAAAAAAGTGGAAAGTGCTAAAATAACTACAGACCGTAAAGTAATTGTTAAAGGACTGCCTGCCAGCCCAGGATTGGTTTCTGGACGTGCACATGTGATTCTTGACCCATCCCGCATTGATGAATTTAAAGATGGCGAGATATTGGTCACCGAAATGACTGCTCCGGACTGGGTTCCTGCAATGAAGAAGGCTAAAGCAATAGTAACAGATTCAGGCGGTATGACTTGCCATGCATCTATTGTCAGCCGTGAGCTAGGTATTCCATGTATTGTTGGTACAAAGAGCAGAGGCGAATCAGCTACAAAAGCAATTATGGATGGTATTGATATTACAGTAGATGCAACTAATGGTGTTGTTTATGAAGGCATCATTGAAAGTGCTAAAAAACCTGAAGCAGCTGGCACAGTTGTTGCTGCCGAAACTTTCCCTGTAACCGGAACTAAGATTTATATGAATCTTGGTGATCCTGAACTTGCTGAAAAATATTCAGTGTTGCCATGTGATGGCATTGGCCTGATGCGTGAAGAATTCATCTGGACAACCTACATTCATGAGCATCCTTTGTATTTGATTAAAACAGGTCATCCGGAAAAGGTTGTTGACCAATTGGCGGAAGGCTTCCGCCAGGTTTGCCAGGCTATGGCACCGCGTCCGGTAACCTTAAGATTCAGCGATTTCAAATCCAGTGAGTATCGTGACCTGAAAGGCGGCGACGAGTTCGAGCCTTATGAACCGAGTGCACTTTTGGGATGGCGCGGAGCTTCCCGTTATTATGATCCTAAGTATATAGAAGCTTTCAAATTGGAAATTAAAGCCGTTCGTAAAGTTCGTGAAGAATTTGGCCTGAAAAATTTACATGTCATGATACCTTTCTGCCGCAGCGTTGAGGAATGTGAAAAAGTAACAAACCTGATGGCTCAAGAAGGTCTGGTTCGTGGTAAAGACTTCAAAGTATGGTTGATGGCTGAAATTCCTGCAAACATAATTTTGGCTGATCAGTTTAACAAATATGTTGATGGTTATTCCATCGGCTCAAATGACCTTACAATGTTGACACTAGGCTGCGATCGCGACAATGACACAGTTGCCCATATCTTTGACGAACGCAATCTCGCCGTACGCCGTGCGATAAAACACCTGATTGAAGTTGCTCATAAAGATGGCAAAACCGTTTCTATCTGCGGACAAGCACCAAGTGTATATCCAGAATTTGCCGAATTCCTGGTAAAAAATGGTATTGACAGTATGTCGGTAAATCCTGATACCGTTAAGTTTACCAAGAAAATGGTAGCTCAAGTTGAACAACGAATCATGTTGGATGCTTTAACTGGCAAAGGTAAAGCTGAAGATACTGATCTTATCTGGTAATTCATAAAAAAGAATTACACCCATGCAAAGGTTGCCAAACCAATGAAGGTAACTTGAGCATGGGTGTTTTTTATGAGAAAAATGTTTAAAACTTAATTATTTAGTGTAGTTGGTATCAAAAAAAGAGGATTTTTTGAACAAATAGCGTATAATAAAGCATACACTATTTTGATTTTGGGAAGGAAGTGAGTAACATTTCTCTGAGCAATAGACAGAAACGAATTGCAGAAATAGTTCGTCAGGACGGACCGATTACAGGCGAACATATTGCAGAAAGATTAAACGTAACAAGGGCCGCATTGCGTTCGGATCTTGCAATTCTTGTAATGAGCGGTATATTAGACGCACGGCCTAAAGTAGGGTATTATTTTACTGGCAAAAACACTTTGGGCATGCTTATGGAAGAAATATCAGGCATTTGCGTCCGCGATATTCAATCTGTTCCTATCGGTATTCACAATGATAAAAGTGCATATGACGCGGTTGTTACCATGTTTTTGGAGGATATCGGTACAGTTTTCGTTGTCGGTGATAATAGTACTCTGTTAGGCGTTGTTTCTCGCAAAGATTTATTGAAAACAGCCATCAACAAGGGCGCTGATCTGCAGAACATACCAATTGTCATGGTTATGACGCCGTTATCAAAATTAATCGTCACAAAGCCGGAAGAATCAGTGGCAACGGCTGCGAGACGTTTGATTGATAATGAGATTGATTGTATGCCAGTCGTTAAAACCATTAATGAAGAAAAGCACTGTTATGAAGTCGTAGGCCGTATTACCAAGACAAATTTTACAAGGCTGCTGGTTGATCTGGCAGAGGGTAAAGGAGGAATTTATCATAGCTAGTTTACCAATAATTTATGCTGTTTCCGATTCTATTGGTGAGACGTCCGAGGCTGTAGCCAAGGCAACAATCAGCCAGTTTGTCCAGGAGAAATTTGATATCATTCGCGTTCCTTATCTGAGAGATGCAGAGCAAGTTCATGCTATTGTCAAGGAGGCTAAGGAAAACAACGCGGTAATTTGTCATACAATAGTATCCCCTGAATTGCGTGAGATAATTGCCAGTGAGGCCAAAGAAAAAAATGTAGAGGTAGTTGATATCATCGGCCCTGTTCTTAAGGCGATTGAAAAAACATCAGGGTTATTACCTAAAAACCAGCCTGGCCTTATTCATGCTCTGGACCATGAGTATTTCAAGCGCGTCGAGGCTATCGAGTTTGCTGTTAAGTACGATGATGGGAAAAACCCTTGGGGACTTGCCAAAGCAGATATAGTTCTTATCGGAGTTTCACGCACTTCCAAGACACCTTTGAGCATGTATCTGGCACACAAACAGCTTAAAGTTGCTAATGTGCCTTTGGTACCGGAAATAACTCCTCCGGAGGAACTTTTCAAAGTACCGTCGCACAAGGTTATCGGTCTTTTGATAGATCCTTATAAACTTAACGAAATTCGCGTAGAACGTTTAAAAACAATGGGACTGTCAGACAATGCCACGTACGCTGATGTAAATCGCATCAACGAAGAATTGGAGTATGCCAAAGCAATAATGAGAAGGATACATTGTAAAATTATCAATGTGTCAAACAGAGCTGTTGAAGAAACCGCTGGTTTAATTCTTGAGTATGCAGCAAAAAATTTAAATCGCTAGTTTTTGCTGAAAAACAAACAACCCCCGCATTGCGGGGGTTGTTTTAATCGTGAAACTTTTTTGTTCTTACATTGTAAATGATCTTATCAGTTATTATTTGGCCAGATTCATTCTTGCTGTTCATTAGAAGATTTTGTGTTGTACCTGTAAAAAAAGATGCGTCTGCATTTATTATAACATTTCCTTCAAAAGCAGCATCTTTAGTTCCCCAATTAAAGGAACCTCTCTTGGCTTCAATGGTAATACTACCATCACAGAAATTAATGTCGCCTTCTACCACTGCTGTTTTTCTGCTACCGTAAACATGGACAGTATCACCAGTGAAAAGCATATTATCCTGTTTAAGAGATATATTCCCTTCCGCGTATACTTCCAAAGAGTATAATTCAACCTGTGCTCTATCGGCTGTAATTAGCCTACTGCCAGTATCAACCGAAACATTGCCTTCCAGATAGTATGTTGTTGTTATGGGATCAAATGTTTGCCTGTCACACTTTATTGTAGGTTTTGCCAGACATGTCAAAGGGAGCAAGCAAAGCAAAAAGACAAATAGCAAAATTTTTTTCATAAATCTATCCTCCGTAATTTACTATTATATCAAATTTTTCATAAAAACTACAGCAGAAGCTTTATGAACCCGCTCAAAAAATAATTTTAAAAAGCCAAATCAAAGGTATGTTTTTATAATTTTGGTAGTACGAAAATAATAGGCGCAGCGCCAAATGGCAACAAATTGTGCTTGGTTTATTAGTTCCAAAATGATAATTATTTTACAAAGTTACATGCAGGTCTTTAAAAATCTTTATAATTAAAAAGAGGAAAAAAAACATTCATATTGAATATAATAAATCAGTAAGCTTCTTGAATTAGTGCAACGGGTGTATTTATGAACGATGTGTATGAGAGTTTTAAAGAGCAAGTTCGGGCACAAGCTGATATTGTTAAAGTAGTTTCCGAGTATGTAGCATTGAAAAAGAAAGGTGGCCGTTATTGGGGATGCTGTCCTTTTCACGGAGAGAAGACCCCTTCCTTCACGGTTACCCCTGGTAAAAATCTTTTTCATTGTTTTGGCTGTCACGTTGGTGGAGATGTTTTCAATTTTGTCATGAAAATTGAGAATCTGAGTTTTTCAGAAGCCATTAAGTTTTTAGCCAATAAATATGGGATACCAATACCGGAAAAGGAAAAGACAGAGCAAGAAATACAAAGAGAGAAGGCCTCCAAACAAATTTATGATGCCAATGCTCTGGCTGTAAAATTTTTTCAGGCTTGTCTTTTAAAAACTGAATATGGTAAGGGTGCTTTGGATTATTTATCCAAGCGAGGAATTGATGCGAATATTATTGAAAGATTTTCCTTGGGTTTGGCAGTGCCAGGTTATCATACGCTTTGCAATGCTTTGGGAAAAAGAGGCGTTAGCACTGAGTTGCTTGCTAAAGCCGGTTTAGCCGTAAAGCGTGATGATGGAAGTGTTTACGACCGTTTCCGGGAGCGCATAATGATTCCTATCAAAGATGCCAGAGGAAGAGTGGTTGGTTTTACTGGCAGAGTTGTCGGCAAGGGTGAACCTAAATACTTAAATACTGGTGAGACAGAGCTGTTTACCAAACGATCAATTCTTTTTGGGATGGATGTCGCCTTTAAGGCTGCTAAGGAGAAAAAACAAATTGTTGTTGTTGAAGGCCACATGGATGCAATCAGCTTACATGCAGGGAGTATTGATTGGGCCGTCGCTTCTATGGGAACAGCCTTCACTGAGCAGCATGCAAATTTAATTGCGCGTGTTGTCCCTGAAGTGGTTTTTTCCTTTGACAGCGATGAGGCTGGCTTGAAGGCCGCAATGGATGCGATTCCTGTTGCTTTAAAGGCAGGGCTTGAGGTCAAGGTTCTTGTAGTACCGACAGGTAAGGATCCTGATGAATTTATCAGGAGTGAAGGCACTGATGCTTTTATCAACCTTATCACACAAGCATCTTCAGGGGTTGATTTTCAAATTGAAAGAACTTTGGAACGGAATAATTTTTCAACTCTTGAAGGAAAAGTAAAGACCGTGTCGAATATACTACCGTTCCTATTAGAATGCAAAAGTGACATCGAGGTAGTCAGAAGGATTCGTAACTTGGCTCAAAAGCTTACAATTGATGAAAATTTGATTGTCAATGAGTTCAAAAAGATAAGACGTGGCAAGGGCATTTCCATTCCTGATGATTTGATGAGAAGAAAAAAAGAAGATAACAAAGTGAATCCTGTTGAGCAGGCTGAGAGACACTTGTTGTTTGCGCTTATAAACGGTGGTGGTACGGTTACGTCGGATTTTCTCGCTGAAATTGATAAAATAGGGTTTTGCGACGTTAAGAAAACAGAAATTTATCAAAAGTTCAAAGATTTGTCAGCGAGGAAAAGCCCAAATGTTGAGGCTGATCTTTTTGCGGAGTTGTCTGAAACTGCTGCGTCTGAACTGGCAGTTATTTTACAGTTGGATTTATCGGTAAACGCAGCCAGCCAGATCTTAAATGATTGTATCAGACAGCTTAAAATATCCGGATTAGAGAAGCAGTTCGAATACCATTCCCGTCTTGCGTCGGAATACCAACTTGCAGGTGATGAAAAATATTTGCAGGAATTAGCAGAAAGTCAGCGAATAAAGAATGAGATTAAAAAAATGTTTTAATGATATTAATTTTAAATTAATAGTAACGGAAAGGAGGGAACGCAATGGCAAATGAAAAGATTTCAACAGAGCAGGTAGAAGAACTTTTACATAAGGGGAAGAGCCATGGTGGCGTTCTCACCTATCGCGAAATTATGGATTCCATGCAGAGTGCAGAAGAAATGAGCACTGACGAGATGGAAGACATGTATGATTTGATTGCACGGAAGGGTATTGAGGTAATTGATGATACGGCTGTCCCGCCTGCAGGCGCGGATGTTGATGAAGAACCTATAGCTGAGCATGAGCTAGTCAACTTGACTGTGCCAGAAGGTGTGAGCATTGATGACCCGGTTCGCATGTATCTGAAAGAAATCGGTCGTGTCCCTCTTCTGGTAGGTGAAGACGAAATTAAGTTGGCTAAGCGTATGGATAAGGGCAATCAAGCCCAGAAAATTTTAGCCAATGAAGTTACAGAGCACGTTTTGTTAGTTTTACCCGACGAGACTGATGTTAAGGCTATGCTTGGCCGTGCAAAAGAGTTGCTGCAGAAGGAAATAACTTGGTACGAAGAACGTTCAGTCAACAAAGTTTTTTCCAGGTTGACAGCTCTTCATGACACCGGTAAAGGTATTAAGAATTCTGATTTTCAAGAGATGTGTGAAGAATTCACAAAAGATGAAGTGAGCAGAATTCAACGGCTGATAGTAGATGGCCAGATAAAGTTTACAGCAAATAAAAAGAAGGCTGTGATTAAAAAGCAAACCTCTGATACCGAAGCGAGTTACCTTCTGGAAATCAAAGAATTGCTGGAAACAGTCAAAAAACAGTTAGCAACGGTAAAAGATGCGGAGGTATTTCTTGAATGGGATACTTGTAATGAGTTGTTCAAGAAAACTTTGCAAGATATTGTTGATCAGGGTGAAGATGCTAAACGTTGTTTATCTGAAGCAAATCTCCGTTTAGTCGTAAGTATTGCTAAAAGATATGTAGGACGCGGCATGTTATTTTTGGATTTGATTCAGGAAGGTAATTTGGGCTTGATCAAGGCTGTTGAGAAATTCGATTATAATAAGGGTTTCAAGTTCAGTACCTATGCTACATGGTGGATTAGACAGGCAATTACACGCGCCATAGCAGACCAGGCAAGAACAATAAGAATTCCTGTGCATATGGTCGAAACGATTAATAAATTGGTACGTGTTTCACGCCAACTTCTGCAAGAACTCGGCAGAGAGCCTTTGCCGGAAGAGATAGCAAAAGAAATGGATACTAATGTGGAAAGAGTAAGAGAGATTATGAAAATCGCTCAAGAACCAGTTTCTTTGGAAACACCGATAGGTGAAGAAGAAGATTCGCATTTGGGAGATTTTATAGAAGATCATGACGCACCGGCTCCTGCTGATGCAGCGTCTTTCACTTTGTTGCGTGAGCAATTGGGTGAAGTGTTGGAAACTCTTACTTTGCGTGAGAAAAAAGTCCTTGAACTTCGCTTTGGTCTTGAGGATGGAAGATCGCGCACATTGGAAGAAGTTGGTCAACATTTTGGAGTTACGCGTGAACGCATTCGTCAAATAGAAGCCAAGGCTCTTAGAAAATTAAGACATCCAAGTCGTAGCAAGCGCTTGAAAGATTTTCTGGAATGATAGATGTAGCTTGACATTGCGCTTGTTTTATTATAAAATGTCTTCGTTGGCTATTTCGGGTTTGCCCGTGAAAGGCTAATCGGGCCTATAGCTCAGCGGTAGAGCCACCGGCTCATAACCGGTTGGTCCCTGGTTCGATCCCAGGTGGGCCCACCAAATTTAACAGAGAAAAGCGAAGCCTTATGGCTTCGCTTTTTGTATATGGAGGATAAAATGGGTTTTGGAGCACGTTTGGAAGCCATAGCTAAATGGGTACCTGCAGGTAAAAGCATTGTAGATGTTGGTACTGACCATGCATATTTACCAACTTTATTGGTCAGACAAGGAAAAACAAATTTTGCCATAGCTGGCGATATTGCAGCTGGACCGTGTCAGGCTGCTCAAAATACGATAGACACGTTCGGAATAACTAAAGCCGTTACTGTAAGGCAAGGCAATGGCCTTCAAATAGTAGCTCCGGGTGAAGTCGATATAGTCGTCATCGCAGGTATGGGTGCAGGCAGTATGATTGAAATATTAGAAAATTCCTTGCATGTTGCCGAATCAGCTGAAAGAATAATTTTGCAACCGATGAATGGCGCTGCTGCTTTGAGGATATGGTCTGCAGGTCGTGGCTGGAAAATCGTGGCAGAAGACTTGGTAGAAGAGGCCGGCATAATTTACGAAATAATAATTTTGGAACGTGGTTGCGAGAAAGAGTATTCTGAGGCAGTATACGAAATAGGGCCACGCCTATTGGAAGATGGCAATGCCCTTTTGGCAAAACATATGCAAAGGTTAATAGATAATTATGAAAAACTGCTTTCTTCCATGGAAAAGAGTGAACAAGCTAAAGTCAGCGAGAAGTACAGGTTTTTTAGTAAGTTGAAAAATGACCTGGAGGCGATTGCTCATGGTGACAAAGGTTAATGATATTTGTGCTGTAATGGAAAAGCTGGCACCACAAAATTTAGCTGAAAAATGGGACAATGTGGGTCTTATGCTGGGTAGTAATGTTTGGCCTGTTAATAGAATAATGCTGGCGCTTGATCTGACAGAGGAAGTTGCCAACCAGGCTTATGTGCAAAAAGTTGATATGATTATTACGCATCATCCATTTTTTTTCTCGCCCATGAAAAAACTCATTTATGAAGAAGATAAAAATGCATTAGTGTATGAATTGATAAAAAATCAAATTGCTGTGTATTCAGCCCATACCAATCTTGACAGTGCAAAAGGTGGAGTCAACGACGTATTAGCAGATGCTTTAGATTTGAAACAAACGAAAATACTTAAACCGATAACTTGTGATAAATATTATAAACTTGTGGTTTTTGTACCGAATACTCATGTTGATATAGTACTTTCGTCTTTAAGTAAAGCAAATATTGGTCATATCGGCAATTATGCTGATTGTGCTTATGTTATGGAGGGTGAGGGGCAATTCCGCCCATTGCCTGGCAGTAAACCTTTTCTTGGCCAACAAGGAATTTTGGAGAAAACCAAGGAAAAGCGAATTGAGATTCTTTTGAAAAAAAGTGAGCTGGGAGAAGCGATAAATGCTGTTTTAGCTGGACATCCTTATGAAGAACCAGCTTATGATATTTTGGAAACGGTTAATGCAAGGACAGAGTTTGGTCTTGGTCGCGTTGGTTTTTTAGAAAAGCCACTTTCCTTGAAGGAATTTGCAAATAATATAAAAAAGGCCTTAGCAATTGACAATATTATTGTTGCTAATGCCGGTAAACCTGTTTATAAAGTAGCTGTCTGTGGAGGCAGCGGAACAGATTTTATTGCTGAAGCCGTGAAGGCAGGTGCTGATACGTTTGTTACCGGAGATGTCAAATATCATGTTGCCCAGGAAGCCTTAAATGCTGGACTAAATTTGATTGATGCAGGGCATCAGGCATCGGAAATGCCTGTTTTAATGAAACTGCAGGAGAAGCTGGAAGCTTGGGCTGATAGCAATAATCGTGCTATTGAAGTATTGCGCGCTGTTGAAAGTCAAGTTCTTCAACACCTATAACGTTATTTCAAGCCTATTGAACATGTTATAATGAAGAAAAATAAAGAAGACGTAGGGGAAGGCAGAGATATGATTAACGAATTTAAAGCTGGCTTGAAGATAGATCAAATAGTTTTACTACGTGTACAAAAAATTGGCAGCTCTTCGAATGGCGGCGTATTTGCAAGGGGCTTAATAGAAGACAACAGTGGTTGTGTACCATTTATTTGTTTTGAGACGGGAATAGTTGAAAAGCTCAGGGCTTTTGATGCACCCAAAGCAGTGAGAGTTGCTGGCAATGTTGATATTAATAAATTTACCAGTGATATGTCTTTGCAGCTCGTAGTCCAGAAGCTGGCAGAGGTTAAAGCTGGCGAGGACATAAGCCATTTACTGCCTCAGGGTAATTTTGATAAGGCGGAGTATGAAAAAAAATTCAAGCAGCAGATAAGTAGTATAAATGATAATGGTCTGAGGGCGCTGGTTGAAGAAGTATTCTCAGGGTCTGTTTATCAGCAGTTTTTGATAAATCCAGCTGGAATGAGACTTCATCATGCCTACGTGGGAGGCTTATTGCATCATTCTGTTTGCGTGGCTGAGCTTGCTTGTGCGCTGGCAGATAAAATAGGTGGCATGGATAAGGATCTTGTCCTGGCAGGGGCTCTTTTACATGATGTTGGCAAGCTGAAAGAGATATCACCTGATATGGGCTTTCCTTATACTACAGGAGGTCGACTTTTAGGGCACATAACAATTACTGTCATGATGGTGAATGACGCTGCTTCAAAACTAGGTAGCATCGACGAAAAGAAG
>CAYRVN010000012.1:0-22684 GCA_964427675.1 uncultured Acidaminococcales bacterium | reverse complement strand
ACTTAGGATCTAGCGCCGTGAGGCGTGCAGGTTCGATTCCTGTCTCCCGCACCAACTAAACAAACACTGAGAGGCCTTTGACAAATACGTCGAAGGTCTCTTTTTTTGTTTTGCGTTCTTATTGGATTTCAGCATTTTTGACAGCACTTTTGACAGCACTTGCGTTAATTATGTTCGTTAATCTATTGATTGCTTGTGCTTTCATTCCGGGTATTACATGGCTGTAAACATCCATAGTGATACCTATTGATGAGTGCCCCAACAGTTCTTGAACTATTTTAGGGTTTTCTCCGGCTTCAAGCAAAAGTGATGCAGCTGTATGCCGAAACATGTGAACTGTCAGATATGGCATATCAAGTTTTGTTCCGATACGCTTGATAAATTTTAAGATAGCTTCAGGGTTAATAGGCTGGCCGTCGGAAAGAGCGAAAATATATCCATCACTGCTATTGTCAGTCTGGTTACTTAACTGCTGCAACGCATCGAACGCTTCGTTGTTCAGCGGCAGAATGCGTTTAGAGGATCTAGTTTTAGTATTATGGATTAGGATACCTTCCCCGTCTAGTTTTACTGCTGCACGTTGAATATTTATTGTGCGTTGCTGCCAGTTAACATCGGACCATTTTAACCCACATAACTCTGATCGCCTCAGACCTGTATTTGCGAGTAGAACAAGGGCGGGATATAACTTGTGTCCTTCTGCTGCCATTAATATTTGCTGCAATTGCTCGACAGTCAAAGATCGCACTTCTCTTTTCTTTGCTACTTTTACGACAACAAGTTTTACAAAGTTTTTTGCCAGAAGGTCGGTGTCTACGGCGTACTGGATGATAGCGCAGAGAGTGTTGCGGATTTTCTTTACTGTTACCGCTGAAAGGCCGCTGTCTAATTTCTCTTTGACTAACTGCTGAACATTAATAAATGTCAACTTCTGAAGAGCAATGTAACCTAAGTTAGGTATTATATGTCGCTTTACAATGCCTGATTGTTGAAGGAACGAATTACGGCGCACCTTAATTTTAAGGATATCCTCTAACCAAAATATAGCCCACTCAGCTAATGTGTAGTCTTTAGGCTTTAGCTTAATCCCGGAATCATGTTTTTGCACCAATAATCTTAGTTTTTCCTGAGCATCTGTTTTCTTTGTGCCATATACTGTGTATCTGACACCATCTAACTGAATTTGCCCTTGCCACCTCCCATCCTTGCGTTTACTGAAAGTACCTTCATGTTTTAAGCGAATAGGCATTAATATTTCCTCCGGATAGAGGAACATATAGGTTTAGATAAATTATAGAATTGTTGCTGATTGTGCGCAACCTATTCTCTTCTTTGAGCCTTCTTTAGACTTTGCCAATTTGTGTAAGTTAGTTTAACCTTTCATTTATTTATTTTCTACACTTTCTGCAAGAAGATTAGATAGACAATTTTTAGCACAGAGAGTGGTCTCACACGTGCGAGGATCGTCCCAGAGGCACGCCAAGCAAGCTACAGGTAAAGTTGCATGCGCTAATAATAGTTATTAAACTATTTTATAAGCTAAAAACGTAAAATAGCCCTGCACAGCGCATATTTATTTATATTTGCTAAGTGATAACTTAGGCTTAATTATTAAAATTAGCTATTATAGGATTAATAATAAATGTTGATATTAGCAACCGTCGTAACCATCGGATAAAAAAGTAATTAGCTTAATAATCTTACAGTGTTAATGTTACAAAAACTCCCCGCCACTTGTATAATAGTGAAAGGGAGTTCTTTTATGTTGTCGACTACAATTGTTAAGTATGATAACATGCCTCTATTAGACCAACCGGCAAAGGATATGGCCATATTGGTTTTGTGTTATGGGCAGGAATTTTGGCGATTATGTCGAAAAATAACAGCAAAACTAAACAAAGTGTTAGTGTGCAAGTGAACTTTGTTTGAAAGATAACAGATATACGGAACATGCAAATAATTGGATTAACCTTTCCAGTGAAAGTTATTGATGAACGGTAGGTACTTGCTGGCTTTGATAGAAATCATTCATTTAGCCTACAAGTCTTCACAAAAAGCAGGGAGTGATCGAGGTGAAAGTATGCACTAAGTGTAACCATGAATCTGATGATTCTGCTAACTTTTGTAGTGGCTGTGGATCAAAGCTAGTTCCAAATAATCCAGATGCTTTTTGCGGTTATTGCGGCAACAAAATTGAAAATAACGATAGATATTGTCCCTACTGTGGGAAGCAAAAGTATAAAGATAAAATAGGTGCTACTGCCCAATGCGATTCTAGCGCAGCAAATATGCCACCGGATGCTAGCAATGAAACTTCAAAAGCCGCGTGCAGCGGTAAAAATGGAATTAATGTTAAAACGGTAGACGATTACAACCTAAACTTTATCTCTTTTAATGGCCGTATAGGTAGAAAAGACTATATTGCTCGTTGGCTGCCAATGATGCTTTTTGTTTTAATAGTATATGTTTTTAAAAATGACATAACTAACCCGCTGATAAAATGGGGTTGGTATTTTATGTTTATGCTTGCATTCATTTTTGCCTTTTCAATTTTATCATTAAATTCCCGTCGACTAAGGGATATCGGCCTATCTAACTGGAAGATTGCCGTGCTTATAATACTCTTACAGGCACCAGTTCTTAACATATTAATCATGGGGTACATGATATTTGCAAAAGGGAAAAATGAGGTGAGATTATGAAATGTTGTTCCAATTGCAATTTACAGTATGGCGATGAAGTAAATTTTTGCTCAAAATGTGGTGCGGCACTACATGATTTAGACAGCAGCCAACAGCTAAAGCCTGACGAGGAAAAGACTAAAAAAAAGAATTTTTCTAAGATAGTAGCAGTGATTCTATTATTAGCAAGTTTTGCAGGTTATTATCTTTATCAAGATCACGGCGAAACGAAAAAACAGCAGGAAATAGCATATATTAGCGAAGCAGGTAAGTATTTTGAAGCCAACAACATGGCAGGAGCTATTAGTTCGATATCAAAAGCCATCGAACTCTATCCTGATAAAGCAGTGCTTTACTCTACACGGGCAATGTATCATAGCTGGTCTGCTAAGCCTGAGTACGGAGGTAGCCAGCAAGGACATCTTAATGCATTAGTAGATTACAACAAGGCTATTTCGCTCGAACCAAAAAATGATGAATTTTACGCGGAGAGAGCGGAGGAACACAGCGTAAGTAAAAGTGAGTATGATGAGGCGATGGCGGACGCTAATAAGGCAATTTCAATAAATCCAAAAAACGCACATGCATATTCAATACGAGCTAGACTTTATGCTGGTCGGCAAGATTGGGAGAAGGCCATTTCCGATCACAGCTTGGCAATAGCTTCTCGCGATGTTAACACATATTATGCCTTAAATTATACCTTAAGAGACTATTCGGAGCGCGCGGTTCTTTATACAATTACTGGGGAAAAAAGCCTAGCTATAAGGGATTATAAAAAGATGCTAGAATTAGACCCTAAAGACAAGTTTGGTGTTAAAGGGGTCGTACGTATTATGGAGAGTGAAGGCTGGTACTAGTAGTTTTGTTTAATCTAAAATTAATTACTTAAGTTAAAATTATCAACACATCGCAAAATGGCGATATGCAGGCTGATTTCATTAGCTTCAGTTAAGTCTTATCTTGCTTAAGACTCAACTTTAACTAAGTTAAGAGGATATTATCGGTACTAATTCCTTGCAAAAGGCAGCTCTGTAGGATAAAAAAGTAATTAGCTTAATAAGCTTACAGTGTTAAAGGTACAAAAACTTCCCGCCACTTGTATAATAGTGAGGGGAAGTTTTTTATGTTAGCGTGTTAAATAAAGAATGCAACAATGTTGTATGCTTGTCAGACAACTGCACTTAGAGATATTTTGCTGGATGTGTCAAAGTTTCCAAGCGAACATGAGTAACAAAGTGTGCGCCTTGCTTAGAAATATTGTCCCTGAGAAGGGAATGAAAGAATTTTGTCGAAGCTATAAAGAGTTTTTGATTATAGACTTAACAGTGGCCGCGAGAATCGGCAACTTAAACAAAAAAGGGGTAATTTAACTTGTCAAATTCATCAGAGCAGCAGGTACTTAGTAATTTTATTTGGAACGTAGCAGATCTACTGCGCGGCGACTTCAAACAGTCCGAGTATGGCAGAATTATATTGCCTTTTACCGTTTTAAGAAGACTGGAGTGCGTATTGGAACCTAGACGCGAGCAGGTCTGGGCGCAGCATGAGGCCATGAAGGATAGCGGTATTGATCTGGATTTAGTTTTGCCAAGTGCGGCAAATGCTTCCTTTTATAATACATCACATTTCTCACTTGCAACGTTAGGTTCTACCAGTACCAGAGCCAATCTAGAGGAATATATTGCAAAGTTTTCCGGCAATGCGCGTCAGATATTCGAGCATTTTGCCTTTGACTCGTGGCTTGTAAAATTGGAGGCAGCCAACCTACTGTATCTCGTTGCACAAAAGTTTGCGGAAATAGACTTGCATCCTAATGTTGTTGATAACCGTGGCATGGGAATTGTATTTGAACACCTTATCCGTAAGTTTGCCGAATCAGCCAACGATACCGCGGGCGACTTTTTTACGCCGCGTGATATTGTGCGTTTGACCACTACTTTGGTTTTTTCCAGTGACAAGGATGTTTTAAACGAAGACGGAGTTGTACGCACTGTTTATGACTGCGCCGCGGGAACCGGTGGTTTTCTCTCTACAGCTATCGAACAAGTAGAGGAATGGAACTCCAGCGCTACCTTGATACCTTATGCACAGGAACTCAATCCTGAAACCTATGCCATAGCCGTAGCAGACCAGTTGATTAAAGGCTATGATACGAAGAACATAAAACTTGGCAACACTCTGTCCAACGACTTACTTTATAACGAAAAATTTGATTACTGCCTTGCTAATCCGCCCTTCGGCGTAAAGTGGGAGAAAGTGCAGAAACAGGTTCAGGAAGAAAGAAAGAACCTCGGCTACAGCGGTCGTTTCGGTCCTGGTCTGCCACGCGTCGGCGACGGCTCTTTACTGTTTCTCATGCATCTGCTATCTAAACGCAAGCCCATTGAGCACGGCGGGACCCGTATAGGCATCATACTGTCAGGTTCTCCTCTATTTAACGGCGGCGCCGGCTCAGGAGAGTCAGAGATAAGGCGCTGGATACTTGAAGAAGATTGGTTGGAGGCTATTGTAGCCTTGCCGACAGATCTCTTCTATAATACAGGAATAGGCACTTATATATGGATTCTTTCCAACCACAAGGATCCTGAAAGGAAAGGCAAAGTACAGCTTATTGATGCAAGTAATATCCATACCCCTATGAAAAAATCACTCGGCAGTAAGCGTAAATTGCTATCCGAAGAACAGATTAGTGATATTGCAAGACTGCATGAAGCCTTCGAAGATCAACAGCTTTCAAAGATTTTCTCTACAACGGACTTCGGCTATCGCCGCATAACGGTAGAAAGACCGTTAAGGCTGTGTTTCAAGGTAAACAAGGAGAACCTAGAAACTTACATCAACACAAAAGGTAGTACGAATGCGGATGACTTCGCTGCCTTAATTGACAAGGGTACTTTTGACAATCTTTCTGATTTTCTAACGGCGGCTAAAGTAAAAAAACTTAACAAGGCATCGCATAAAGCAGTTTTGGCCTGCTTTGGAGAAAAAGACAGTACTGCCCAGCCGGTAATGGACTTCGACGGAAGGCCTATGGCGGACACTGACCTGCGCGAATATGAGAACGTTCCTCTATGGCAAGACATTCGTGAATATTTTAACAAAGAAGTATTACCACATGTGCCAGACGCCTGGATTGATGAAAGCAAAAAAGATGAGAAAGACGGACATATTGGTATTGTAGGATATGAAATTAACTTTAACCGTTACTTCTACCAGTATCAGCCACCACGCAAGCTGGTAGAAATAGATGCTGATTTGAAAGCCGTGGAAGCTGAAATCGAGGCGTTATTAAATGAGGTGACGGCATGAGTCACTATAAGCCATATCCCACATATAAAGATTCTGGCGTGGAATGGCTTGGCCAAGTGCCAGAACATTGGGAGATAATGAGTGTTAAAACAATCGCTACAATTGATGGTGGTGCTGGTTTTCCTGAAGATGAACAAGGATATTTGGACAGACCAATTCCGTTCTATAAAGTGGCTAACTTGATAAATAATATGTCGAGCGTCGAACATACTATTACTGAGGAGACTGCCAAACAACTTGGTGCCCACGTTTTTTCAGCGGGAACGCTTGTTTTTGCTAAAGTTGGTGCAGCACTATTTTTGAATCGTCGTTCATTGTTATCGCAGCCAGCTTGTATAGATAATAATATGATGGCAATTATACCAAGGAGATGCGAACCCAAGTGGTTGTTTTGGGTGTTTAACTGTATCGATATGGGTCTAATTGCAAATCCAGGTGCTGTGCCATCTGTAAACCAAGAACAGGTTGGAAACATTAAACTTGGGTTTCCATCTACATATGAGCAAAAAGTCATAGTAGCTTATCTTGACCGCACAACTGCCCGTATTGACGCCTTGGTGAATGCGAAAACCCGCTTTATTGAGCTTCTACGTGAGAAACGACAGGCGCTGATTACTCATGCCGTGACAAAGGGGCTTGATCCTAATGTGAAGATGAAGGACTCAGGCGTGGAATGGCTGGGGCAAGTTCCAGAACACTGGGATGTAAAAAAAATTAAACATACAACGTACTTAAAAGGGCGAGTTGGCTGGAAGGGCTTGACATCAGATGAGTATCTTGATGAAGGATATGCTTATTTAGTCACAGGAACTGATTTTTCATCAAAATTCATTGATTGGAGCACTTGCTATCACGTTAGTCAAGAACGATACGATGACGATCCATTTATTCAACTGAAGAATGGGGATTTGCTCATCACCAAAGATGGAACTATTGGGAAGCTTGCTCTTGTAAAGGACCTTAACGGAGTTGCGTGTTTGAATAGTGGTATCTTTTTAGTACGCCCGGAGAATACATACACGACCAAATTTCTTTATTGGGTTCTAAGTTCAAACATTTTCACAGACTTTTGTAATCTTAACAACAGCGGCTCAACGATTCAGCATCTTTATCAAAATGTGTTCGAAGACTTTGCATTCCCTACCCCAACTCATTCAGATCAAAACATAATAGCTACTTATCTCGACCGCGAAACCAACCGCATTGACACACTTATCACCAAAACAGAACGCAGCATCGAATTGCTAAAAGAACGCCGTTCCGCTCTTATTACCGCTGCTGTTACTGGACAAATAGACCTTAGGGAGGTCAAAGAATGAGTCAGATACACTTTGAATGTGAACTGGAAAAGTATATAGTTGAACAGCTGGAAGCCTCTGGTTGGCTTGTTGGCCATTCAAGCGGCTATGACCAAGCGCGAGCTTTATTTACTGAGGATGTTATCGGCTGGATCAAAGACAGTCAGCCTGAAGCTTGGAGCAAGCTGGAACATCTTAACGGTAGCGGTACTGAAAACGCAGTGCTTGAACGTTTAACCAAGACACT
The DNA here is from genome assembly GCA_964427675.1 of uncultured Acidaminococcales bacterium. Classification (GTDB taxonomy): domain Bacteria; phylum Bacillota; class Negativicutes; order Acidaminococcales; family Acidaminococcaceae; genus RZYP01. The sequence goes on along the minus strand of CAYRVN010000012.1, from coordinate 15,146 downwards.
GGAAAGCAAAGAAGGCGGCACGGTGAATGTTATCCGGCGCGGTTTCTCTATTGCCGGTGCCGGTAATATTGCTATGAGTCAGGCTCGCCCTGAGGATGCACGCAATGAAATCGTGCTCAAAAGATACGCTGCTAACCGCCTGCGCGTTGTTTCACAGCTACGCTATTCATTAGATAAGAGCGATGAAATTGATCTCGCCTTCTTCATTAATGGATTGCCTGTAGCAACGGTAGAACTAAAGACAGACTTTACCCAATGCGTTGAAGCAGCCATGAACCAGTACCGTAAGGACAGGCCTCCTAAGAGTGAGAAAACCGGTCTTCCTGAACCTCTGCTTACTTTCAAACGTGGGGCTGTAGTACATTTTGCCATGAGTGACAGTGATATAAGGATGACTACCAAACTAGCAGGCGATAAGACCTTCTTCCTGCCCTTCAACAGAGGCAATGATGGGGCTAAGGGTAACCCGGCTGGCGAGAATGGCCAATACCCAGTTAGTTACTTTTGGCAGCAGGTATTACAGAAAGACAACTGGTTACGCATTTTCCACCGCTTCATACTGACTGAGAGCAAGGAAGAACAAGACATAAATGGCAAGACATATTTCAAGCAGAATCTTATATTCCCGCGCTATCACCAGTGGGAAGCCGTCACCAAGATAATTGACAAAGTAAGGGATGAAGGCGTAGGTCAGCCTTACCTGATTCAGCACAGTGCCGGTTCAGGCAAAACCAATACTATTTCGTGGACTGCGCATGAGCTTATACGCTTACGCCAACCTGATGGAGAACCCTATTTTAACAGCGTCATTGTTGTTACCGACCGCAATGTCCTAGACAAGCAGCTGCAGGAAGCCATAAGGCAGATAGAGCACCAGTCAGGAGTTGTAAAGGCGATCGACAAGGAATCTTCGAATCTTCCCAAAAGTCAGCAACTAGCGAAAGCTATGCTGGCAGGTACGCCGATAATTGTCTGCACACTGCAAACGTTCCCTTATGCGCAGACGCTTATCTTAGGAGAGCAAAGTTTGCGTGACCGCCGATTCGCCGTAGTTATTGACGAGGCACACAGCAGTACAGGCGGAAGCACCGCGGATGACCTGCGTTACGTTCTTACAGGGCAGAGCGAGGAAGAATGGGATAAGCTGAGTAAAGATGAGCGTTTGTCGGTTTGGCAGTCGTCAAGGCAGCGCCCTAATAATGCAAGTTACTTTGCCTTTACGGCAACGCCAAAGCATTCCACGCTTAGCCTGTTTGGCCGTCCGTTAGACACAGCCAAGCCGTCCAGCATAGATAATCCGCCAGTACCATTTCATCTCTATACAATGCAACAGGCAATCGAAGAAGGCTTTATACTAGATGTCCTGGAAAACTACACCAGCTATAAGGTGGCCTTGCAGATCGGCACCGAATTTGCTAAGCAACATGATGAAAGGGTTGACAAGAAATCAGCAAAAAGAGCACTGGCAAAGTGGCTTTCTTTGCACCCAACCAATGTTTCTCAGAAGGTAGAACTGATAATAAATCACTTCCGTCACAATGTGGCGCATCTTTTAAGCGGGCAGGCAAAGGCCATGGTGGTAACTTCTTCACGCGCTTCTGCGGTAAAATACAAACTGGAGCTTGACCGCTATTGCGCTAAAAACGGTTATACGGAAATACAGGCAATGGTGGCCTTTTCTGGGGAAGTGCCCAACAAGGAAGTGAACGATGAAGGCTATCAGGAAGGGCATCAGTTCAACGAAATAAACATGAATCCTAACCTCAACGGCAGAGAGATGCGCAAAGCGTTTGACCGCCAGGAGTACCGGGTAATGATTGTAGCTAATAAATTCCAGACAGGTTTTGATCAGCCTAAACTCGTCGCAATGTATCTGGACAAAAAAGTTTCGGGCGTGGAAGCCGTTCAGACCTTATCTCGCCTTAACCGGACTTTCCCCGGCAAGAGCAAGACCTTTGTCATTGACTTTGTAAACAAGCCAGAAGAAATTCTTGCAGCTTTTAAGGCTTTCTACCGTGATGCTAAATTGGCTGACGTGCAAGACCCGAACATCGTATACGACATCAAACTAAGGCTCGACGGTATGATGATTTATGAGCAGTCAGAAGTGACTGCCTTTGGCGATGCTATCGTAGATAAAAGCGTTACGCATCAAAAACTATACAACCTTACGCAACCTGCTACCGACCGCTACAACTGCAAGATGAAGGCGCTCAATGATGCCATCAGCCAGTGGGAGAAGGCGTGGCAACAGGCCAAAGCAGCTAATGACAAAACGGGAATGGACAATGCTGAGACAAACCGCTCAGAGCTCACCAAAGAACGTGACGAACTCATGATATTCAGCGAGAATCTCGGCAAGTTTGTCCGTACTTACGAATATGTTGCACAATTGGTAGATTTTGGAGATCCTAACCTGGAAGCCTTTGCAAGCTATGCCCGTCTGCTGCGCAAAAGACTTAAGGGCATCCCTCAGGAGCAGGTGGATCTAGGCGATCTTAAACTGACCCATTATAGAATCATTGCGAATGGTCAAATGACAGGAATCTGCAGCGAAGGGGAAGCTCTAGAACTTGTCAGTATTAAGGACAGCGGTTCTCGTGAAGCCCGTGACCGTGAGAAGGAATATCTGTCAGAACTCATTGCAAAACTTAATGCAGCTTTTGGCAAGGAAATCAGCGATAAAGACCAGGTAGCCTTCGCCCTTCATGTATCGGAAAAGCTGAGGGATGACCACCTCATAATGGCGCAAGTCCAGAATAATTCTAAAGAACAGGCAATGAAAGCTAATCTGCCCAAGGAAGTAATAGCTGCAATTGGCAGTGCGTTAACTTCGCATCATAAGATTGCTACGCGGCTTCTAAGCAATGAGGAGAGCAGAAGAGTATTTCTGGACGTGGTATACGAAATGCTTAAGCATGACTATAGTGCTGACATGCTGATGCAAGCCAGAGAAAAATAGAAAGCGGTATCTTACATGAAATATGGCCTATTAAATATTACGCTGTAACAGCTTTAGCACTATCTGTCGTCGCTTCTTCCTGATTAACTTCCGGATTCTCAATGACGTCCTCCGGTGGCTTTGTTATAATTTTCATTAAGTTTACTTTATTCTGTATGAGACGAGGTCTGTCGCCAAACTGCCGTTGCAAAACTTCCTGTGGCGAAGTCGGCTTATCCCATGTTGCCATCTCGGCATCTGCTTGTTTTTCTGCGTCCATTTGCATAAAGTCGCCTGCTGTTTTTCCTGGTTGGACAAGTGCAATCTTGCCGTTCGAAAGACCTATAATTTTAAGGAGTTCAACAGCTGACTTATAATTACCGCTATCAAGTTCTTTTTCGATAACATCAACAGCTTTGCCGGCTAATCCTCTTAAGCGATCCTTGTTAACTTGCCACAATTCTGACTGCCTCATGGATATTGCCGAGCGGAAGAAGGGGTTCTGCCCCCATAAGCTTAATTGCTGTCGTGAAACCCCTACAGCATCAGCTGCCTCTGTCTTGGTTTTACCTAGAGCCAAAAGGTCTGCTGCCTGCTGCTGCCTAGGGGTAATTCCGTTTTCATTACGTGCCTGAATGTTTAATCTTATGTCGGCTTTTGTATGGTAATTGGCTGTTTTACCCGTTAATTTAGGCGTATCTGTATCTGGCATTTTATCTCTTCCTTTTATATTAATGAGATTTTTTACTCTATATATTATTATACCCAAATAGCTTCTGATGATACCAAAGGCTACGTTAGTACTATTCAACAAAACGAGGTGACGGGATGCGTATCCAAAAAATATTAGTTATAAGCGCTTTAACAGTCTTAATGTTGCTATCATTTATTGCAGAAGCGGCTCCGCTGGCTTTTAAGTACGACTATGCTGAAAATTTTTATGGTGGGGTGGCTTGTATACAGCAAGATAACTACTGGGGGCTTATTGATAAAAAAGGTAATGTAATTGTTGAACCGCGGTATTCTAGGTCGTTTCAATTTAATGAAGGTTTAGCCAAAGTGCAAAAAAGCGTCATAATTTTCGGAACTAATGATTTTTATGCGTATGAGGTTTATGGCTTTATTGATAAACAGGGCAATGAAGTAGTTGCTCCGAAATATGATTTTGTCGAGGATTTTAGGGAAGGTATGGCTGCGGTTTCGATAAATAAAAAGTGGGGTTTTATCAATACAGAGGGAAGAGAGGTTATCCCTCTAGAGTATTACAGAGTCTTTGATTTTCACGAAGGCTTGGCATTAGCCCGAAAAACTGTAAGCAGTGAGTATGGATATATTGATAAAGCGGGCAATGAAGTTATTCCGGCAATCTATGAATGGGTGGGTTATGATTCGAACTTTAAAGAAGGTATTGCGATAGCGAAAAGGAATGGTAAATATGGCTACATCAACAACGCCGGCAAAGAAATTATTGCGTTTTCATATGATGGTGCTGAAAGGTTCAGCGAAGGGTTAGCTCCTGTGAAACAGGGGAAAAAGTGGGGGTTTATTGACAGGAGTGGTAAGTTAATTGTGCCTTTTTATTATGACGATACCCACGGCTTCTATGGAGGGCTTGCAGCAGTATCACTTAATGGAAAATGGGGCTTCATTGATAGGAACGGAAAAGAAACCATAAAGTTAAAATATAGTGAAGTTGGTGGGTTTAGAGATGGCCTGGCGATGGTCACAAAAAACGGTAAGATTGGATACATAAATAAAAAAGACCAGGTAGTCGTTCCACTCATATATGACAAATGTTTTGGCTATTGTGAAGGGATGGCCGCTGTTTTACGAGAAGGGAAGTGGGGCTACGTAGATGTTACTGGTAAGGAAGTTATACCTGCTAAATATCAGCTAACATACTGGTTTCATGAAGGACTTTCTATGGTTAGACTTGGAGGGGAATACGGCTTTATTGATAAAACTGGCAATGAAGTAGTTCCTATACAGTATAATGAGGCTTCAGACAAATTTAACGAAGGCTTAGCTCCCGTTAGAATAGGCGACAAGTGGGGTTATGTTAACTTTGAAGGAAAGCCGGAACCTTGGAGCCTTTCAAATTGATTAATGCTCACAATAAATGTGCCACCAAAAGAAGGGGGATAATATGAATATAAAAAAACATATAGTAGCAATGGTTATGTCTTTACTGCTAATTTGTCCAATGGTAGTGCAGGCGGAAACTATGATCATGAAGCAAGTTGATGTTATAGGCAACATAATTTTGGAAGTAGACATAAACAACGCGCAGTTTCATAAGCTCGACGATAAGTATGGCGTTTTGTTCACGGCTGCAGAAACAGATAAAAACTCTAAGGATATAAGGATAACTAAAATATATGCAATGCCGGAAGAACAAAAGTTTAAAATACTTGAAGTCCTAATGCTTGATGGAAGTAGTGGGGAAAAGTTAACCCATGATATAACGCCATCGGAATGGAAGAAGTACTCACTGAGCTCTCCTGTACAGAAATGTATCAATTACATTCTCAATAATTACGAAAGCAACAGGGAACAACAACACTGAATTAAACAGACATGGTAAGTCAAAAACATTAAGACATATTTGATATAAGCATTATGAAGCACCCAAGGTCTAAATAGGCTTTGGGTGTATTTCTTTGTTATGGAGGATGATAAACCATGATGGAATTAGTAGTAAGAATTATTTTGAGCATTGCAGATGCGATAAGAAAAGCAAAGGGAGGAATCTAACATGAAGAACCTGAATCTGCCGGCCTTAATCAGCCAGGTTGAAAAAGAAGAAGAACTGAAGAAAGACTATTTAGTTGACACGAGGTCCATGCTTGTAGGTACCGAAGGCAACAACAGCTTTATCACCATAACGACAGGAGGGCGCAACCGTCAAAGCTTCCGTCTCAACGAAACTGCACGTCAGCAGCTTGCTTCGCGCCTTAATGTGCCGCTCCCCTATGCCGAAAGGATAAGGAATGAGGAGCCAGCCCTTTATGACCGTACCTTAAACACCCTTTTGCACAAAAAGGACGAACAGCGTCTCATAAGAACCAACGGTGGCGATACCTGCAGGGCATTTCTATCAAAGAATTACAAAATCATGGATCATGACGAATTCCTTAAATCTGTACTCCCAATCCTGTCGCTTAATCCTAACCTAAACGTGCAGGAGGCCTTTTTAAGCGACACGCATCTGCAACTCAGCATTACGCTTGAAGAAAATGACAGACATGTCAGACCTGGAGATGCAGTTAAATATGGTATTTTGCTCTTAAATTCCGAGGTAGGCTTAGGGAGCCTTTCCTTGTCATCCTTCATCTACCGTCTTGTCTGTTCCAATGGGCTCGTGGTGCCTGAGCGTGAAGGTTCCCTGCGCAGGATACATCTGGGCAGAGCGATGGCAGATGTCAACGACAACTATAACAGGACGATATGGCGTGAATACTCCAATACAATTAAAGAGCTGCTTACAGGCAAAAGATTTGAAGAGATACTGGCGTCTATGCGCGCGGCAGCAGCAAGACCGATTGTGCAGGAAGCAGAAGCCCTTGTGGAGGAAGTAGCCAAAAAGCACCTTCTTTCCAAGGAGGAAAAGGCTCTGGTGCTCACGCAGTATGAAGCTAATGCGGACAGATCTGTATGGGGACTTGTTAACGCCATTACTGAAACAGCCAAGGAAGCAGTTACGATTCAGAGACGAAATGAGCTCCAGATAATAGGCGGAAAATTGTTGCCTCAAATCAGCACGCCGTTTGCTATGGCGGCATAAAAAGGAGTGAAGAAATATGTATATATCAACCTGTTGGATTTATGACAAAGTGGAGCTCTCGGTGCGTGCCGATGGCAGAACGGTCTATCTAGGTTTAGGCAATGCTTCTCAGGACATCTACATGAACATCACTCTTGACCGCTCGCAGATAAAACAACTGGGTGAAGGCCTCACAGAGGCTCTGAACAAGGCGGCGAAAGAAGAACCTGATGATCTCTGTAAAAGAGTTCTGGAAAGGAGTGCAGCGTAAATGGGTGCAAAATACTTTCAATGTGCAGACGGAGGTGTCGCCAAAATAACCGAGTGCCTTAATAACTGCCGCATGAAGCAGCGCTGTCTCTTCCTTCCTACTCTGCGTACTATTGCAGAATCGCTGGATAGGCACATAGAGGGCGTGACCGTGACAGAGCTCATCAGCGGCACTTGTGAGATATATCTGAAGAAAACCAAAGACTATATAGTTGATCCTATGAAAAGACTATACGCTGTTCAAGGCACAGCGGCTCATGTGATGCATCAGGATAAGGCTGGTGGTAACATGCTCGGGGAGGAGCGCATATATGGCACTCACTGTAGCGGACAGATAGATTTGTACGGAGCCATCCTCGATGAAGACACTGCAACCTTAGGCGACTACAAGGTAACAAGCAGTTATAAGCTTATGCGTGCTCTCGGTAAGTACAAAGTAGACGTGCCTACAGGTGAATTCTACAAATCAGGAGCAAGGAAAGGTCAGGAGAAGACGGTCAAGGAGTGGCGTGATGGCGGTGTAAGACACATACTATCTTGGGCGTTGCAGATGAATGCTTACCGTATGTTGCTTGAAAAACAAGGTATGCCAGTCAGAAGGATGATTATTCAGGCCTTCTGCCGCGACCAGGGATTGATGACGGCGAAGACGAGATCCATAGAACAACCTGCCTATTTCATTGAGATAAACCGAATAAGCGACAGATGGCTGGAAAGATATATTGAGGGAAAAGCCAAGAAACTAAAAGAAGCGCTGGAAGATCATAAAATGCCCTCACATTGTACCGCACGTGCAAACTGGCACGGCAGGAAATGCCTTGAATATTGCGAAGTAGCTTCTTTCTGCCCTTACGGGATTAACCTTAAGATGGGTATGGAAGTTGCTTAATAAAGGAGGAATAATGTATGAAGCAAATTGCGGCAAAGCTGGTCAAAATAATGGCAGAGTGTGCCTATGTCCAGAAAAACGGGGTTAATAGTTTCCACGGCTATAAATTCGCCACAGCGGCGGACGTATTGGAGAAAGTTAATGCCGCGCTTGTAAAACACAACGTCTGCTCCGTTGTCGAGGCAGAACTTATTGATATGAAGGATACTACGAACCAGTCCGGCAAGATAGAACACCTCGCAACCGTTAAGACAACTCTGACACTCATTGACTGTGATTCAGGCGAGAGCATCACGTGTATCGCCCTGGGCAGCGGCGCAGACGCGTTGGACAAGAGTATTCCGAAGGCACAAACCGTATCACTAAAATATGGATACATGATGTGCTTCGCAATCGCTACCGGCGATGACCCCGAATTCGATGTTGAAGTAGATAAACGTAACGCTCCGCAACAAGCTGCGCCCCCTGTCAGCAACCCGCATATTAGAGACGAGGGAGAAGCTCAATGTAGCATATGTGGTGCGCCTTTAAGTAAGGGCGTATTACGAGTTTCACTAAGCAAACATCACCGCAAATTATGCATGTCCTGTCAATCCAAGGTCCAGCATGATAAAAAGCCAGCTTAGTAGCGGTAGTTACCTTTGGCTGGTTTATCCATGAGCATGGGTTTATTTAACCCTGCTGATAAAAGTCTGGCATTAGCCAGATTTTTAGTCTTACAATAAGCCATAAACATATCATTATAAGGCACATAAAAACTTTTATTAAAGCACTTGACAAAAATAACTTTTAGAGGTTTAATTATATTTGCAAACGCATTAATTATTTCGCTTGTAAAGGAGGCTGCATTAATGAATCCTACCGATTTTGTTGACAAATTGAAGGAAAAAGGCATAGAAATCACCACTCGAACTCTGCAAAACTATGTGCAGAAAGGTTTGATCCCTACTCCTGAACGACGGGGAGAAGGCCGCGGACGCGGCAAGTCCAGCGAGTACCCTGAGTCTGCCCTATATGAATTTATGGCAAGCTACCAGCTCATGAATGGTCCGGAACACAAAATAAGTCCACTGCTAGTTAATGAGTTCCGTAAAAAAGCTTTAGAACTTGAAAATAAGACGGACTGGACCCCGGAGAAATTGCAAAAGGAATACTCAGAAAATATCCGTACAGTCTTCGGCGCCGTATTTTGGCTGCAATATAGGGACCTTGCCAAAGAAGGCATAAAATTTGATTCACGCGCTGGCGTGCAATATTTTGTAAAAGATGGAAAGCTCGAGAAAAAAATTAACGAACCGGTTCAAGGGAAAAATACGCCTGTTGGCTTAACATGGTAACAGTTTTGTATTTGAAAAGCTCTTTTGACTGTCTTACAATGGAAGTTTTGATTTCCGTTGTAAGGTGGTCATCAATAAATTCATACTGTTGGGAAGACCTTATTTTTTCAGTTTACAAGCGAAAGCATTATTTCTGATACAAAAATTAAAGGAATGATCATTAGAAGACCTAATGCTGCTGAGAAAATGAATAATACTGATGATTAAGGAGAGGAAGGGTAAGATGAAGGCCCCGTTAATTGAAGATGTACTAAAGAAATATGAAACGCAAGGTGTTAAGCAGGAAGCTATTGTTGAGGAAGAGCCGAAGGCTGAACTCCTTACAAAGGTGAAAGAGACGGATGCGAATAAGCATCCGGGAGAACGCAGGTTAATTGCTGATATATTCCAAAATGATTACTGTTCTGTCCCGTCGCACCCTATCATAATTGCTGCGAGCAACGCCATGCAGGATAAAAGAATACGCCAAGGCGGCATGCATCGCTATAAGACAAGGGGAAAAAAGGCAGAGGAAATAGATGTCAGTTTTATCAGCAATAACGTTGAAACCCTCTTAAATGACTTGGCAAAAATGGATGACCTGACAATAGACGTATTCATACTGGCAATAACGCAGTGGTTATATAGTGCAAGACGTGCTGACGAATCAGTTCTTATTGATGTTGACAAAATAATGTATTACAGAGGAATACAGCCCAAACGCAAGGACGGTTATAGTGCCGGATACCGTGAAGATGACAGGCGTAAGGTGGTAGAAACATTTGAACTCTTGGACAAAATGTATGTTAGGGCTCATAACATTACGGTTTATGAAAAGAATAAAAAGCCAAGAGAGGTCACGCTTGAGAGCAAAGTCCTCGCAATAACCGACAGAATAAAAGAAAATGGCGAAATCAAGGCATTTAATGTTACTCCTGGCAGGTATGGCAATCTTCTTCATGGATTTGATCGAAGACAAACAGCAATGCTGTGCAAGAAGATCGTCGAGTATGACTATTACCGTAACAACTGGGAAAAAAGGATTGGACTATATTTGACCTTCCAATGGGCGATAAGAAGAACTCACGGGACTATGGATCAGTCTTTCAGGATATCTACCATACTGGAAAGTATAAACATGAAGCTGAACGAACGATACCCCTTGAGGACAAAAGAAAGGCTGGAGAAGGCCTTTGATAAACTTGCTGAAGACGGAGTAATCACCAGCTGGAGTTATTGCGGCAATAGCAGCATTAATATTAAAGAAAAAGGATGGGCTTCAACTTGGCTTGGTTCAAAGGTGAATTTTGGCGTACCAGATGTTATTCTTCAGCAATATGCCGCTATTGCAGAAAACAGGCAACAGATACAGGAAAAAATAAAAGGTAAAGTGAGGAAATGAAGTGCTATCCCGTCGTTATGTTGCACGTAACCCGTCGTTATGTTGACCATAACCCGTCGTTATCTTGCACATGGCAATAATCAGCATTAGAAGGTTTTGCCTGTATAAACGGCAAAGATTGCCACTGATTAAACTCTAAATTCTCCCTATTATATATATTATATATACTTTGCAGAGCGCTTCGGCTGATGCCGTCGCGCCTGCTCAAAACTCAATAAAAGCAAGTGAAAGGATGCTGAAAAAATGTTAAACACAACAGAGCAGACCGCTGAACAATTAAGAAGGCTTGTGGTACATGAGGAGGGCCAGCTGTACGCATTACAGTCTGACGATGGCCAAAATTATCACTCAATGAAAGAGAAGCAATTAAATAATAAAGACTTGGAAAGTCATGTAAAGGGTGACATCACGATAGCTGTTAAACTATTGCAGCAGCGCACCCAAATGACCAAAGCTATCTGTATCGACTTCGACAATGACAGTAAGCAGACACTGAAGGAAATGTATGAAGATGCCAAGAAGATAGCGGAAGTATTTCAAAAGTATGGGCTTAAGGCACAATTAGAGTTTAGCGGCAGGAGAGGTTTTCACCTATGGCTGTTTTTTGAAGCTCCTGTAACCGGTGATCTTGCACGTCAGCTGGTATATGAAGTATGTGCTGTTGCAGGTTTTGTTCCTGAAGAGGTCTACCCAGCTGATAATTATATGGAGGATGACGGCAAAGGTAACGGCGGACATCCTGTTAAGCTACCTTGTGGCATACATCAAGCGTCTAAAAGAAGGAGCGGCTTTCTGGCTGCTGAAGTGTCGTGGAACAGTGAAGGATACCCGCTATTGCCGGAAGATCAGGCAGAACTTATGTCCGGCTTCACACAAATAAAAATAGAGACAGTCAAACAGGCACTGAGTTTACTGGAACAAAGTTATGAACCAAGGGTAAAGAAACAGGAGGATACACACAACCAAAATGTTGATGTCGATTTTTCAAATCTTGGTGAAAACCAACATCCACCCTGCATTCAATATTTGCTCGAACACGGAGCACCCCTTGATCAGCAATATAATGAAGCGAACATGACCATTGGCAGATATGCTGCAAGCAAAGGGCTGAGTGATGAAGAGGCTTTAGAATTAGCAACCATGATGGCTGACAACACTTCTTCTAAACACAATACAGCCAAGAAAACAGTGGAAGAAAAGGTCGCCAATTTTACAAGTGCCTGGAAGACCATTTCTGAGAATACAGGAGAATACAAGTGGAGCTGCGGTTATATCCTTGGCAGCGAAGAAATCATGTCCAGCGGGGTTTGCCAGCATTGGAACTGTCCGCAGTGGTCCTACGAGCGTGCTCAGAAAGAAGTAACATGGGAAACTACGGAAGCGGATAGAAGTATGGAAGAAGTGGTACTTGCATCTGTATTGAAAAACCCATCGGTTGTTGATTTTTCGATACTAAGCGAGATACCACCAGAAGGGTTTGTCAGTAGAGTGGAACTTAAAAATAAGGAAAATGAAAAAATAACAGTACCGCTTCATCAGATGATGTGGGAAGCATTTTCAAGTATTATTGAGGCGGATGATGAAATAAACAGTAGAAACATACTGGTGGCAATGGGTTCAAAGATTAAGCCGGATTACCATTTTGCAGCACTAATGTATATGGACTATTTAGACATTCCGGCCTGTTGTTCATCGAAGGACTTCGAGAGTTGCTTGCGCAAGATTAAAGAAAGAGGCCTACGTATTAAAGCGCTGCAGCAGAATGCTGAGGCAAGCAAGGCAATGAAAAATATGGATGTTCCGCTTGCTGCTACTATAGACTCCGTTATTAGCAACCATAAATTCTTACAAGGCCAAACGGTATCGGACGTGCAGCCACTGAGCAGTTTCGAGTCAGAACTTGTTGAAGATCTTTTTGAACAACCGGCTTACAGTATACCGACGCCTTCAGCATGGCTTAACTGCGTTTTTAATGGCGGGTGGCAGGCGAGGAAACTTTATGTAATAAGCGCTCCTCCCGGAAGCGGTAAGACAACGTTCTGTAGTTGGTGTGCTGACCATGCTGCGAGTATTGGCATAAAGGTGCTGTTTGTTCCCTACGAGATGGATAAAAGATCCTTGTGGATAAATTCGTTAGCAAGAATTAGTGGAATCAACTCTGCGTTAATAGAAGCTAAACGTTGGAATGACTCGACGTATCCAGAGGCTGACAGCCTCAAACCGTTGGTAATAGATGCAATTAAAAAAGTTAGCACGACTATAAGCAAGAACATGACCATTTATGAAGCTGGACCTGATACTGCAACTGCTCAATTAAAAGGTATTATAGCCAGAACAAGGCAACAAGCAGGTATTTCCGAAGATGAACCAATTTTAGTTGTTGTTGATTACCTGCAGTTGATGCCTAGCGGCGATGAAAGGCTGGACTCGGGATTAAGTGAAACTGCGCGCGTCAGCAAAATTGCAACTGAATTGAAACAATTGGCGAGGGACACCAACACTGCGGTAATCGCTATTAGTGATATTACCAAACAAGCTTACCAGGAGGCGGAGAAATCCGGCAACCTCGATATGAGCGCGCTAAGGGACTCCTTCAAAATTTCCCATGCAGCGGATGCCGTTATGTTGCTTCAGACAAACAAAGATCAGCTGAAAGTTGTTTCTGAACTTGGCATGTATAAACAACGACCTGGAATGATAAGTGCTTTGTACGGAACATATCCTCTTGACACAGCTGCGAAAGCTGTTTACGCGCGGTTAAGTGTTTTAAAGAATCGTGGTGGGGGTAAAGGAGAACCGCTGTTCGTTTACGAGAAAGCTTATCACCGCTTTATCCCTATGGAGCTTGATAATGTTAGCATGGAGTGGCTTTCAAATGATGAACCAGAAATCTCTAACTCTTAAAATTAAAGAAATGATGAATAGCAAGGTATTGGCAGTAACGGTGGACATTGGGAGCACTGCTCCCTTTGCCTCCAGGCTGGAAGCTGTAACCGTTGCCGCATTAGCTGATTATCCTATAAAGGTGGTTCTGCGTGATAGCGACGTTGAGACAAGGGAGCTTCTGAAGAAGTTGTTGGAAGGTGAATCCCTTAAAATATGTTTTGATGCCAAACTTGTGCTCAATACACTGCAACAGAACGGTTGGAATATGAATGGCCGCTTCTTTGATATACAAATTGCTGATCAGCTTCTAAGGGCGGGGTTATCAAGAAGCGCACGCGATTTTGAGGAAATAACAGAGGAATATAATGTTGCTGGGGCTACAAATGACGGGAAGCTGTTTGCTCTCAGGGACGTACTAAAGCAAAAATTGGCTGAGGCTAAGCTGACAGAAACAGCGGTTACAGAGTTTGCCGTGATACGTTCTGTTGTGGCAATGGAACTGAACGGGATGCTCCTAAACAGGGCTGAGACCGTAAAATTAAGGGAAGCTGATCCTAACGGAACAGATTATGCCAAACATATTGATCCTTTTACCGGCCGTATTCATGCAACATATAACCAGCTTGGCACTGATACAGGGCGCTTTACTTGCGTTAACCCTAATATTCATAGTGTAAAGAAATCCTTGCGACACTGTTTTGTTGCCTCGCCTGGTTATAAGCTGATAGACGGAGATTACTGCCAGCAGGAACTGCGTATTCTGGCTGAAATCACTGGTGAAAACGTACTGCTTGAAGAATTTACGAAGGATGTTGATATTTACAAGTCAATTGCGGCTAAAATGTTTGAGAAGCCTTACAACATGGTAGCAGATACTGAAAGAAAAGTAGCTAAAACCATAGTCATAGGCCTGATATACGGCATGGGAACAAATAGGCTACATGCTGAATTATCATCATCCGGTCTAACCATAACACTGTCGCAGGCAGAACAATTTAAGGCGGGGTTCTTTCACCAGTATCCCAGGATAAAGTCTTGGTACTGCTTAAAACAACGTACTAACGATAAGGAAGCTCGTTCGCTAGGAGGCAGGAGACGTCTTTGGAACTCGGAAGCACCTTTTACTGAGTTATGTAATACACCTATCCAGGCAACAGGCGCTGATATATTGAAGAATGCAATGGTTGAGCTAAGCAAAGAACTGGTTAACACGGATATGAAGCTAATTGCCTGTGTTCATGATGAGATTATACTTGAAGCGCCTGTAGCCAAAGCACAAGAAGCAAAGATATTGCTGCAAAGAGTCATGCAGGAAGCTGGGCGTAAATACGTTAAAAAAGTTCCCCTTAAGGTGGATGTTGAAGTAAGTGATAGCTGGCATTAAAGGTAGCAAGCGTAGCCAAAGCTGGAATTTCTGGGTGTGAGTATTCTTATTAGCGCATAAAAAAGGCCTCTCTTATTAATTGAGAGGTCTTTGTTTACCTATATGCTCCAATTATTTGATGTTTTGTGTTAATAAGTAAGCCTGATGCAAAGCTATTATGCGCTTTTGCAGAGATTTTTTTTGACAGCACTTTTGACAGCACTTTTGACGGCACTTTGATAAAAAAGAGTAAATTTTTGTCCGCCCCAGCCATTGTGATCCACTAGCTCAGTCGGTAGAGCACCTGACTTTTAAT
>CAYRVN010000011.1:0-23890 GCA_964427675.1 uncultured Acidaminococcales bacterium | reverse complement strand
ACATCGTGAGCATTTCTTCTATCGGCGTTAAAAAACAATAATCCGGATCGGAAAAGGCTTTGCCATAGGCAACAGCACCCGCCAAGCGACCATTAATATAAACAGGGCTGCCGCTCATACCCTGGGCTATACCACCTGAACGCTCGATCAGGTCACCAGAAGCCTTGACCAGTATACTGTGGCCTTCTGCCTGTGACCCCGTAACGCCAAGAATTTCTACATCAAAGGTCTCTATCTCCGCACCTTTAATAACCGTTTTCGCTATGCCATGCATGCCAGGGCGCAACTCATCGACGGTAATAAGCGGTGTCCCCGCCGAAACAATCTGTGTGAAAAGAAGTAAAAACAATGAAAGTACTACTGCTAAGCGTATTTTTCTCATAATAACCTCATAATGTTTAAAAACCGACGCACAACAAAGCGCGCCGGTTTTTTCTTTTTGCCTTATTAAGGCTTAATCTTTACTACAACTTGTCCGGCAGAAATTTCTGACCCTGGAACAACCAACACTTCGATAACTGTTCCATCGATACTGGCCCTTGCGGCCGGTGCGTTTCCTGCAAAAGTCTTAACCATTACAAGAACCTGGCCCTCTTTGACTGCCGTTCCTACTGCCACAAGGCCGTCAGCTACTACCGTACCATTCAGACTGCTTACCTGAGCGACAGCGTCAGCAGCTCCTGCTGCCAATGCGACCGGCGCACCAGTAGTACAAATAGTCCCATTTGCTTGTGCAGCTGGGAAAGCAGAACCTAAAACAACCAAGCTGGCCAAAATTAATATAGTAACAAATTTAATGTAAGATTTTCTTTTAATAGATACCATTAGGGTGCCCTCCTTCCATCTTAAGAGCTAGATACCTACATTAATTATAATATGACCATCTTACTTTGGCAAGAGACCTAATTTCTAAACACTCCCAGGCCTGCGCGGACTGGCCGTTCAGAACCGTCAGAAGGTTTATTCACTACCTTCCTGTTCAGGACCATTTCGCTGGAGCCGCCACCGTCAAAGTTCATTGCTTCGCTGGCACCTAGTTTCACCATATAATCAGCCAATTCATTGAGCGTAAGTCCTGCGCTCGTCACGGAACGCCCTTCAGCAACAACAAGCAGTATACTGCCATCAGGCTTTATTCCAATAGCTGTCCTTGGAGCCCTGCCAACGGCAATGTCAGCAGGGAATTGTTCCTCGTCTGCCGTCACGTAAGCCTTACCGTTACGAACAAGCAGCGGACCTGCCCCTATTACATGCTTAGCATTATCTGCCTCTTCCTGTTCCAAAGTTTGTCTGACTTCTACCTTGTTCCCGACTTTCAGGGTTTTGAGAAATTCCGCGCTGCGGCCATGTCCGGAAAGCACTATGCTGCCAGGACGCAAAGTCATATTACCTTTAAGGCTGATTTCAGTAACCTTACCTTTCTCAACACGTACTTCTCTGCCAAATGTATTGGTACCCGTACTTGAGCCGTAAAACCTATTATAAAGAATCAGATCATTGGCCTGTCTTTCCCTGTTAATACCTGTTATATCGACTGCCTTGCCATTTTTGGCAACAACCTGTCCATCATAATACAAATCTGGTATTATTTTTGCCTTGCCTGTTTGATCAATGATGAGTCCGGTGCGCGGTGTAAAATCACAAGATACCCAGTCTCCATCAATTTTCAGATTACCGACTATCCATTTCGAGCTGTCAAAATAAGAAGAATTTATTGCGGCAAACGCCCCTGCCTCTATGGCTGCAGAGGAAAGACGTCCTTTATCTATAGTGCTTACCTTGCCCAAAATCGGTCGCAGTTCATACCTGCCTTTTGGCGCTACTTCCAGAATATGCAGCCAGACTGGTTTGCTATTCTGATAATCACGCCATGATACATAGCGCATATCCTTATCTATCTCAGTTGTTTGCTTGCTCAACACGTATCTGTAAAAATCTATTACCAGTCTATTTGGTGATTTCAATATAAAAACCTTGTAAGAGCCAGGCTCCTTTGACAAATCAACTAATACTTTTGCTTTGCCTTGACCTGCTTTTCGCAGTATTACTTTTTTTACCAAATCACTCTTTGGCGTAAGGACATTTTCCTGCCTTACATCTGCGTCTATGTTGATATTCAGCTGACTGCCGGCCAACACTTCGGAATACTTAGGCGCCTCATCCAAATCAAGAACGATTCTTGTCTTATCAGCATAAGTACCGGCACGTAAGTTGTTAATAACAGCAGCCTCAGAATCGGAAGCTGTCAGAATGAGTACTACAAAAAGCAAATAAGTAAATACACGCATTGCGACCTCCACTAATGACAATACACAGCCTTGTGCAGGCTGTGTATTTATTCTATGACATTGTCATACTTATTTTTTGTTGTGCGTCATGACAACGCTGTCTTTAAGTTTTTGCAAAGAGGACAAAACTTTACCGGTACCAATAGCAACACATTCGAGCGGATTTTCCGCAACAAAGGTTGCGATGCCAGTCTCTGCCTGTAAAAGTTCCGGCATACCATCAAGTAATGCGCCGCCACCAGTCAAGACTATGCCGCGGTCAATAATATCTGCAGACAATTCCGGCGGAGTTTTTTCTAAAATAGAACGTACACAGCTGACCAGTGTAGACACCGGTTCCTGCAAAGCTCTGTAAATTTCGTCAGTAGTAAGTTTGATCGTCGTCGGCAGGCCGCTCACCAGATCGCGTCCGCGCACTTCGATTTCTGCCTGCCGGTTTCCTTTGAAAACCGTGGCAACTTTCATTTTTATTTCTTCTGCAGTTGGTTCTCCAATCAGAACATTGCGTTCCTTTTTGACAAAGCGGATAATTGCTTCATCAAATTTGTCACCGCCAACACGCAGTGAATCACTGACGACTACGCCGCCAAGACTCATAACTGCAACATCCGTAGTACCGCCGCCGATATCGACGACCATTGTGCCTCTTGATTCACTGATTTCCAGCCCTGCGCCCATAGCAGCAGCTATTGGTTCTTCAACAAGATAGGTTTTTGAAGCACCTGACTGAATAGCAGCTTCCAGCACTGCTCTTTTTTCAACTGTTGTAACACCGGAAGGAATACAGATAACGACACGCGGCTTAAAGAAAAGGCTCTTGCCTGCAACTCTCTGGATAACATTTTCCAGCATGCTCTGTGTAATGTCGTAATCAGCAATGACGCCTTCACGCAAAGGCCTGATAGCCACAATATTACCTGGAGTACGCCCGAGCATGGTTTTGGCTTCTTCGCCGATGGCCAGGATCTTGTTGGTATTTCTGTCAATCGCAACTACGGATGGCTCGCGCAGAACAATGCCGCTGCCTTTCAGATAAACAAGAATATTAGCTGTACCTAAATCGACACCAATATCGACACTTTTAAACAACCTCATAAAACTTTTCTCCCAACATATCAATTTTTGATATCGCGTCTTTCAATATCCGCACCTAAACTGCATAACTTAGAAACTATATCCTCATAACCACGGTCTATGTGATAAATATCACCAATCTCCGTAATGCCATCGGCAACCAGACCAGCCAGAATCATGGCAGCGCCTGCTCTAAGGTCAGTAGCACGTACCTGACACCCCATCAATTTTGTTACACCCTGAATCGTAGCACTACGACCTTCGGTATGAATGTCGGCCCCCATGCGGATTAATTCTTCCACATGCATAAACCTGTTTTCAAAAACCGTTTCTGTCACAAAACTGCGTCCGTCAGCGATAGTCATCAAAGCCATGACTTGTGCCTGCATATCGGTAGGAAAACCTGGATAAGGTAAAGTTTTAATTGTTATCGGTTTTATTTTTTCACTGCCGATAACACGAACGCCGCCAATATCTTCATAAACGGTTGCTCCTGCTTCTTTCAGTTTGGCAATCAGCGGTTTTAAATGCTCAGTTAACACATTTTCCACCCGCACGTCACCCTGCGTCATCGCCGCAGCAACCATATAGGTACCTGCTTCTATCCGGTCAGGAATGACAGTATGTTCAGCGCCCTTCAGTTCTTTAACACCGCTGATGTGCAAAACATTAGTGCCGGCGCCGCGAACTTTTGCGCCCATGACATTCAAATAATTTGCCAGATCAACAATTTCCGGCTCCTGGGCAGCATTTTCAATGATAGTAACGCCCTCAGCCATCGTAGCTGCCATCATCAGATTTTCTGTAGCGCCAACGCTTGGGAAATCAAGATATATAGTTGTCCCCACCAAGCCATTTGGAGCAGTTGCTTCAATGTAGCCGTGCCCACTCTCAATTTTTACGCCTAAAGCCTCAAACCCTTTTAAGTGAATATCTATGGGTCTGGTGCCTATCGCACAGCCACCGGGCTGGGAAATGCGTGCTTTGCCTTTACGTGCCAATAAGGGTCCCATAACAAGAAAGGAGGCCCTCATACTCCGAACTAATTCATAAGGAGCTTCGCAGGATGTAATTTCACTGCTGTCAATGTCAAGGACACCTTTAGTTGAATCATCGATTTTCAGTCCCAGACATTTGAGCACAGAACAAATAGTCCTCACATCCTCAAGGGCTGGTATTTCATCCAGATGGCTTGGCGTTTTACCAAGAATCGAGGCTGCTATGATTGGCAGAACCGCGTTTTTGGCGCCACTGGTTTTTACTGTACCCATCAAGCGCTTGCCGCCCCTGATAATTAGTTTCTCCACAAAATTTCCTCCCAAAAATACGTTTAGCTCTATCCTAAAAACTATTTATTTTAGAAAAGTATACATCTTATTTATTTTATCACCATGTCCATATTTTTGGCAATGCTACATTTTGCGACAAAAAAGACAGATAACTGTAACCAAATTGTCAGTTATCTGTCTGCTTTTAATCAAACATCTTCATGTTATTTGCGGCATCGATACTCATTTTCATCTTCTTAGCAATTTCTTCCTGCTGCTGCCGTCTTTCTTCCTTAAGCTCTTCCAATCTCTTCGCTTTCATGGCCAGACGCTCAGCTTTGACCTTTTCGATTTCCTCCAAGGTTATTTGGTTCTTTTCTCTTTCTTCTTTTTTCAGTAATTCCATTTCTTTGCGTTCTTTTTCTACTGCTTTTCTATTTTGTTCAGTTTGCTGTCTGAGTTCAATTTCGAACTTCTGCTTCAGCGTTAGTTCAGTATTACTGCCTGCAGTCGCTTGATAGATATAGTAAACGAGAGCGATAGGCGGGAAAACAAAAGTTCCGATAAGCCAAAGATTGCTGTATTTTATTTTTTTCTTACGGCTGTCTTTATAGACCCAATATGAAAGGCCTATGCCTAACAATGCCTTGGCTATAAGAACTTGTATCTCGTCCACCAATACCCTCTCCTTCGGTTAATTATCTTGACCTGGAAAGACTCCATAAACTACTTAATAAGGTTGTTAGCTAGAAAAAAAGCACATCCTCAGACGTGCTTTTTTGACAGTTCTATTTCGTGCGTGCACGATCAGCAAGAATATTGTAGTAGGTTTCTTTTTCGCCAATTTCTTTTTTGATAGTAGCAATTTTATCAGGGTCATCAGTTTTTGCCAAAATTTTTCTCAAATCGGCGATTTCTTGTTTCAGCTGACCCATTTTATTCCCTGCAACCGAACCTAAAATGTCTTCCATGATACAAATCCTCCTCTACATTATTCCTGCAATATTTTCTATTACTATTATTATAACTAACTCAGTACGATATTTCAATATAGCGAAACGCTCTTAACAAAAAACAAGGATCTTTACGGTTTTAGTAAAGATCCTTGTTCAGGTTGAATTTTATAAGCCACGGGCTAATTGCACAGTTTTGAGTCGTCCTTTTGCACGACGCAGGTTCCTGCCGATAACCTCAAGGTCAATCGTAGGTTCCGGGTTTTCAATATGCTTCAAAGCTCTGGCTTCTGCCGCTTGTGCACGTGCTACATCGATATTTTCAGACATCTCTGCAGCAGCACTGAGGACAGTGACTTTATTATTGTTAACTTCCATAAAACCGGCATCAATGAAAATGAAGTGATCTTTTCCATCTTCACTCCTATATTTCAAAGGAGATTCATTCAACGTGGCAATCAGTGGAGCATGGTTGGCCAAAATGCCAATTGGACCCATAACTGTTTCTGCCAACACGTAGGAAACGTCATTTCTTTTCATCAGCGATTTATCAGGTGTAACAATTTCCAATTGCATTAATTTAGCCATGCAATCAATCCACCTTCATGCTTTTAGCTTTGGCAACCGCATCGTCAATGGTACCAACCATGTAGAATGCGCCTTCCGGTAAATCATCATGTTTACCATCAAGGATTTCCTTGAAACCACGGATTGTTTCGTTAAGTGGTACATATTGACCAGGAGTACCGGTAAATTGTTCCGCAACGAAGAATGCCTGGCTCAGGAATTTCTGAATCTTACGGGCACGAGCAACAGTAACTTTGTCGTCCTCGCTCAATTCTTCCATACCAAGGATAGCGATGATGTCCTGGAGTTCCTTGTAGCGTTGCAGAATTGCCTGTACGCCACGAGCAACAGAATAATGTTCCTCACCAATTACCAACGGGTCAAGAATACGGCTAGTAGAATCAAGCGGATCAACCGCAGGATAAATACCGAGCTCAGCAATCTGACGGGACAGAACTGTTGTTGCATCCAAATGGGCAAAAGTGCCTGCCGGAGCAGGGTCAGTCAAGTCATCCGCAGGTACATAAACTGCTTGTACAGAAGTGATAGAACCGGTAGTTGTTGAAGTAATACGTTCTTGCAAAGCACCGATGTCATTTGCCAAAGTAGGTTGGTAACCTACTGCGGAAGGCATACGGCCGAGCAATGCGGATACTTCAGAACCAGCCTGAATAAAACGGAAAATGTTGTCGACGAACAGAAGTACGTCCTGACCAGCAACATCACGGAAATATTCAGCCATAGTCAAGCCAGTCAGGCCGACACGCATACGTGCGCCAGGTGGTTCATTCATCTGGCCGTAAACAAGAGCCGTTTTACCAATAACGCCGGACTCTTTCATTTCGCCCCAGAGGTCATTACCCTCACGAGTACGCTCACCTACGCCTGCGAAAACGGAAAAGCCGCCGTGCGCGGTTGCAATGTTATGGATAAGCTCCATAATGATAACTGTCTTACCAACACCAGCGCCGCCGAAAAGACCGACCTTACCACCAAGAGAGTAAGGAGCAACCAAGTCTACGACCTTAATGCCAGTTTCCAGAATTTGTGTAGTAGTTGACTGTTTGTCAAAGCTTGGAGCTGGTCTGTGAATAGGCCAGTAATCTGAGGCTTCAACAGGTGTATCGTCATGGTCTACTGTTTCTCCCAAAACGTTGAATATACGACCGAGTGTACCTTCGCCGACCGGTATTGTAATCGGTGCGCCAGTATCTATAGCATCCATACCGCGTACAAGACCATCAGTGGAACTCATAGCAACGGCACGAACAACATTTTCACCAATGTGCTGCATAACTTCAGCAGTCAGATGAATTTTAATACCATTGCCAACTTCACCGTCGATCTTGATTGCGTTATAAATTGCCGGAAGGCTTTTCGGTGGGAATTCAATGTCGATAACAGGGCCAACAACTTGTACTATTTTGCCAGTATTCAATGTTTTCCCTCCCACTTATTTTACTGCAGAGCTTCTGCTCCACCAACGATTTCATTAATTTCTCTGGTTATACCAGCTTGACGCACTTTATTGTAGGAGAGTTCGAGGCTCTTCAACAAGTCATTCGCATTGTCTGTCGCCGAAGACATTGCTGTCATACGTGCGCCCAACTCACTGGCTGCCGCCTGCATTAATGCAGCATACATGATAGTCTTAACATAGTACGGCACCAAATATTTCAATGTTTCACTTGCAGTAGGTTCGAAGATAACGTCGCCTGCTTCTTCATCTTTGTCTGCAAGTTTACTCTCTTCATCATCAAAAGGCTCATTATTTACTGCTGTTTCACCGGTTTGCGGAGGCACAACAGGTAAAAGCTTTTTGGACAACGGTGTAAAAGATAATGCTGATTTAAACTGCGTATAAATCAGAATAACTTCGTCAACAACACCGGATGTAAACAGTTTTTTTGCTAAATAAGCAACATCATCTGCATCATCATAGGTCGGTTTATCTGAGAATCCAAAGAAGGATTCTTCGATATCAAACCCGCGGCGTGAGAAGAAATCTTTAGCCTTACGGCCCACAGTAATCAGAACATAATCGTCTTGGTCCATTAACTCAACAAGCGCATGCTTCAACAAGTTGGCATTATAGGCGCCTGCCAAGCCTTTATCAGAACTTACAACGATATATGCGCTACGCTTAATAGGTCTTTCCTGCAGAAGCGGATGTTCTGAATAGTCAAGATTTCTCATCGTAGCCTTGTCACTGACAGCAGTAGTTAAAAGCTCTTTAACTTTTTCTGAGAATGGACGACTTGATGCAGCTTTTTCCTGCGCACGGCGCAAACGAGCGGCAGCAACCATCTTCATGGCTTTAGTAATCTGCTGGATGTTTTTGACGCTCTTCATATGCCTGCGTATTTCGCGTGGAGTAGCCATCAGTCATCACCTCGTTTCGCCGGTGATAGCAAAGGTATCCTTGAAATCGACAATAGCCTTTTTCAATAATGCTTCTGTTTCGTCAGTAATTTTCTTCTCCGTACGGATTGATTCACCGATTTCCGGTGCATTGGCAGCAAGATAAGCCAACAATTCTTTTTCGAAACGAGTTACATCATGAACAGGAATATCATCGACATAACCTTTTGTAGCCGCATAAAGCGACATTACTTGTTTTTCAACCGGAAGCGGAGCATATTGACCTTGTTTCAGAACCTCAGTCATACGTGCGCCACGATCGAGCTGTGCTTTGGTCGCTTTATCCAGGTCAGAACCAAACTGGGCAAAAGCTGCCAACTCACGATATTGTGCAAGGTCAAGACGGAGAGTACCAGCAACAGATTTCATTGCTTTAATCTGCGCAGAACCACCTACACGGGATACCGAAAGACCTACGTTGATAGCAGGACGAATACCGGAGTAGAAAAGTTCGCTTTCAAGGAAAATCTGACCATCAGTAATAGAAATTACGTTGGTTGGAATATAACCGCCAACGTCGCCAGCAAGGGTTTCGATAATCGGCAGAGCCGTAATCGAACCGCCGCCTGCAGCTTCATTACGTCTAGCAGCGCGTTCCAGCAAACGGGAGTGTAGATAGAATACGTCGCCAGGATAAGCCTCACGGCCTGGTGGACGACGGAGCAGCAAGCTCATTGCACGGTAAGCAACGGCATGTTTGGACAAGTCATCATAGATACAAAGAACGTCTTTGCCTTGATCCATGAAGAACTCACCGATAGTAACGCCGGTGTACGGTGCAAGGTATTGCAGCGGAGCGCTGTCAGCTGCAGTAGCTGCTACGATAATAGTATAAGCAAGTGCGCCATGTTGTTCCAAAGTACGAGCAATACGGGCAACAGTAGAAGTCTTTTGTCCGATAGCAACGTAAATACAAATAACGCCTAAACCTTTTTGATTGATGATGGTGTCAACTGCAACAGCAGTTTTACCGGTACCACGGTCACCGATGATCAACTCACGTTGTCCACGGCCGATTGGCACCAAAGCATCGATAGCTTTAATACCGGTCTGCAGAGGAACGTCTACAGATTTACGGTCAGCGATACCAGGAGCTTGAGCTTCGATACAACGTACAGCTTCATGCTTGATTTCGCCTTTGCCATCAATAGGATCACCAAGGGAGTTAACTATACGGCCGAGCATTTTCTCGCCGACAGGAACTTCCATGATACGACCGGTACGGCGTACCACGTCACCTTGTTTTATTTTGGTCTCGCCACCCATTAAAACGATACCAACTTCATCACGTCTTAAATTTTGTACCATGCCGCTAACGCCACCAGGGAGCTCAACCAGTTCGCCCGCCATTACGCCACGCATGCCGGTTACGGTTGCGATACCGTCACCAACTTTTTCAATAACACCGACTTCTTCCAAATCGACATCTATTTTATAATCCTGAACTTCTTTAGTCAGGGCTTCAGCTATGCCTGCAGGTTTTTCCAGAGATTGATCTCCGACTTGTACTTTACCCATCAAGCCGCCGACTTTTTCAAGTTGACGTTTGGAGCTTGCATCAAAAACTCTATCGCCAATTTTAACGATGATGCCGCCAATTATAGATGGATCAACAATCTTTTGCAGTTCAACCTTTTTGCCTAACTTTTCAGCCAGAATTACGGAAACAGATTCATATTCAGATACAGCAAGATCTCTGGCAGTGGTAACTAGCACTGTGATTAATTCTTCGTTAGCAACAAGCTCGAGATCTTTTGGTTCAAA
This sequence comes from uncultured Acidaminococcales bacterium, assembly GCA_964427675.1. Taxonomy (GTDB): domain Bacteria; phylum Bacillota; class Negativicutes; order Acidaminococcales; family Acidaminococcaceae; genus RZYP01. Next base: position 13,555 of record CAYRVN010000011.1, on the reverse strand, counting down.
CTCAATTGATGACAAGCTTTCGCTGATCAAAGAAAAGTTTTCATTAGTTTCCATACTGTATCAATCACCTCCGTATTCCCCCAATGCCTAAGCTATGGGAATTAAATAAATCTAAATTAATGACTCTGTAATTTTCTTCAATTATTAGCTACATACCTTGTTGCAAGACATACGCTAAGCTGATCAACAAAATCAGCGTTTGTCCAAAACATCATCAGCAATATCGGCAACCAGTTTTTGATCCTTATCAGAATTCAATTTCTGGTTAACTATCTTTCCTGCTATCAAAGTACTTAATTTGATAACTTCGGCTCTGATATCCAATAATGCCTGTTGTTTCTCCTGTTCAATACGTTCTTTTGCATTAGCCATCAGGGCTTCCTGTTCTACACGCGCCTGTTCTACAAGTTCATCATGAAGATTCTGTGCAATTTGATTAGCTTTGTTAACAATTTCAGTTGCTTCCTGGCGTGCACCAGCTAATTGTTCTGCATATTGCTCTTTCAGAGCTTCTGCATCCAATCTTGTTTGCTCAGCGGAATCCAAATCGTTAATGATCCGGTTGCGCCGGTCGTCCATTGCCTTTAATAATGGCTTGTAAGCGAATTTCGCAAGAATTGCCAAAAGAACTAAAAAATTCAGGATCTGCGCAATAAGTGTTGCATTAACATCTACCAATTATAGCACTCTCCTTTTTTCCCCTTTTTGAAACCCTGCGAATTATTTTATGAAAGGATTAGCAAAGACGAGAACGATAGCGATAACTGCAGAAATAATAGGAATAGACTCAACAAGACCGATAGCGATAAGCATGTTTACTTGGAAAGTGGAAGCAGCTTCTGGTTGACGAGCCATACATTCCAAAGCTTTGGTAGCAACGGCAGCGTCTCCTTTTGTAGCACCTAGTGATGCGCCAACTGCGATAATAGCGGATGCAAATACTGAAGCGGCAATGATAATAGCATTTTCTGTCATTTTAAAATTCATCCTTTCGATTTTAAAAAAAATTTTGATTTCAAATTATATAAATTTTAATTTGAACTAAATAAATAAAAGCTACCTAGAGAAATTAATGGTGAGCCCTGAATACAGGAGCAATAGCAATCATTGTCAGCATTGTGAAAATAAATGCCTGCAAGAAGCCAACGATTAAACTGAAACCAATCCACAAATCAGGTATGACCCAAGGTGCCAGCATATACAAAACTATAAGCAAAATTTCACCGGCAAGAATATTACCAAATAAACGCAACGCCATTGTTAAAGGTTTTGCGAATTCTTCCAGCAGGTTTAGCGGGAGAAAGAGAAATGATGGTTGAATAAAATGTTTAAAATACCCTAAGCCATTACGCATAATTCCTAAAACATAAACCGTCAGAGAAACAGTTACAGCCATCCCCAGTGTAACGTTGATATCATTTGTCGGTGAAGTAAAGTGTGCGCCAACCTGCGGCAGCAAGCCAATCTCATTACCGACGAATAAGTAAAGGAAAAGAGTTATAATGAAGGGCGCTGCTACCCGGCGTCCTTCCATGCCTATATTGCTTTCCATCAAACCATTAAGCCAATCAATGAAAACTTCAACAATATTTTGAACACCGGAAGGAATAATCTCTGCTTTGCGAGTTGCCGCAAAAACAATCAGAGCCACTATAGCCATGGTAAGCCAGGACATATACATCGTCTGCATATTGATGACTACTCCGTCGAAAACCTCTGTAGGTAAATAATGAATAATTCCGCCGCCAGATGCTTCAGCAATTCCCATTTTGTTCCACTCCTTTCTTCACGAACACAGAATTATCTCTTAAAGCTCGCGATAATGATGAGATTAAAAAGTAAAAATATATGTGTTAGTATAAAGCCCATCAGAACTCCTAAAACGCTGAGCTCTAACTTTAACATAACCAAAACAAGCGTCACTGCGATAACAAAGCGTTTAGCCAAAGTACGACGCATCTCATTAAGGGATTCTTCCCCCGACATCGTCATACCTTTACGTACACCATTAAACATCAACAGCGTATCAATAAAACCAAGTAAACAACCAACAAACCAAATGAAAGCAGCTTCCTGGCCCTTGAAGAAATATACAATTCCAACAACGCATAATGAAAATAAGGCATGACGAAAGAGCACTGTCTTTAAGGACGCAAGAACATCTTGTACCATCTTATTCATAGTGCTTTTCCTTGTAAATATTATCCGAAGTAACAACCATCAGCCAAATAATCAACAGTCAATATTACCAACCTTCTTGTAAAGATGCAAAAAACTGTCACAATCTTGGCATTCTCCCAAATTATAACAACTACATTTTAATAAAAAAACACTTATTTGACAACCTTTTTTTCTAAATTGCAGAGGAAAATTCTGTCAGCTTTTCTACAGGGTATCCGTAAGCTGCCAGTATGGTCTTTACAATGCGCTCAGAAGCTTTGCCATCACCATAGGGATTGCAGGCGTCAGCCATCTGGCGATAATACTGTTTGTCATCCAATAGTCTGTTTGTTTCCTGGAGGACATCTTCAAAAGCCGTACCGATGAGTTTCACCGTGCCGGCCTCGACTGCTTCCGGTCGTTCTGTCGTATCTCTTAATACCAGGACAGGTTTCCCTAGTGCCGGTGCTTCCTCCTGGATGCCGCCGGAATCAGTAAGCACTATATCAACTTTGGCCATCAGGTTGGCAAAAGGTTCATAGTCGAGTGGTTCTATCAAGTGAACCCTATCAAGATGACCTAATTCCTGTTCAACTATTTCCCGTACTTTTGGATTTTTGTGTACAGGGAAGATAGCTTTTACATCAGGATGCGTAAGAATAACTTCTTTCAAGGCCTGATAAACCTGACGCATCGGTGTACCAAGATTCTCTCTGCGGTGCGTTGTTACCAGAATAAGTCTTCCTTCACTGTTCAATATGTCGTGAAGGTCATCATCAGAAAAGCGATAGTCATCGTTCACTGTTTTTACCAAAGCATCAATTACGGTATTCCCGGTGACAAATATCTTGTCAGCAGCAACATTTTCCCGCAGAAGATTTTCTTTCGAAATAGCTGTTGGCGCAAAATGGAAATCAGCTAGGGAGCCTGTCAGCTTGCGATTCATTTCCTCTGGAAAAGGCGAATATTTATCACCGGTCCGCAGACCAGCTTCAACATGACCAACGGCTATCTGGGCATAAAAAGACGCCAGCGCTCCTACGAAAGTTGTTGTTGTATCTCCGTGTACCAGCACTATATCAGGTTTTGCTTCAGCAAGAACAGAGCCTAAGCCTTCCAGTGCGCGGCGAGTAACATCGTAAAGAGTCTGGCCTTTCGTCATAATATTCAAATCATAGTCAGGCACAATACCAAAAAGGTGCAGTACCTGGTCAAGCATTTCTCTGTGTTGTGCTGTAACAGCAACAACCGGCTCAATAAAGTCCGGGTATTTCTTCATTTCCAATACTACCGGGCACATCTTGATTGCTTCGGGTCGCGTTCCAAAAACTGCCATGACTTTAAGCTTTTTCACTACATACTCTCCTGACATTTTTTATTAACGGTCGTTCAAGATACCGATTTTCTTTGCGCAGAAACATACACCAGCAACAATCGCTGATACCAGTAAAACAGCATAAATACCATCTATCTCGGTCAAAAGGATGGCGCTAAGTCCAAGTCCAGCACTGATCAGATACATCAGAATAACAGCCTGCCTTTGCGTCAGTCCCATGGCCAGCAGTCTGTGATGAAAATGTCCTTTGTCCGGTTTGAAGATTGGCTTGCCGGCAAGGTGGCGCCTTAAAATAGCAAAGGCAGTATCCATAATAGGAAGACCAAGTGCGATAGCCGGTACGATCAAAGCAATCGTAGTCGCGCTCTTCACAGCACCCAATATTGAAATGGCTGCCAGGATGTAACCAATGAACATACTGCCAGTATCGCCCATGAAGATGGTTGCCGGATTAAAGTTATAACGGATAAAACCTATGATGCCACCAGCCAAAGCTGCCGTCATGACCGCGACAGTGTAATATCCCTGCTGCAAAGCGACAAGAATGATTGTCACCGACGCAATAGCAGAAACACCTGCTGCCAGGCCATCAAGACCGTCCATCAGGTTGACAACATTGGTAAAACTTACTACCCAAAAGATAGTTATTGGAATGGACAGATAGTCAAGATAAAAGTATCCGCCAAATGGATTATTCAACCATTCAATCTGAATTCCGAAGAGAATCAGTACTGCAGCGGCGGCTATCTGACCTAACAGTTTTACTTTTGCCGGCAGCTGATAAACATCATCTAAAATGCCTACAATCAAAATAACAAAGGCACCTGTTAAGATACCAAACAAGTCTCTCGACATAGTCACAGTTGTAAGCACTGCAATTAGAAAGCCTACGAAAATTGCCAATCCACCAAGTCGTGGCATGATACCTTTATGAACCTTACGTGGATCAGGTTTGTCGACTGCTCCGATCTTAAATGCAAGATTTTTGACATAAGGAGTTAAAATCCAACTCGTGAATAATGCTATAGCAAATGCTACTACATATGTTTTCACTAAAATATACCTCTTAACGGCCGTAGCCACTTTCTATTTTTTACTGCGTGTCTTTTTCAATGCAAAATATATAAAAAACTATACAGTTAACATTAACAGTATATACCCAAAATTGTTCATCGACAAGTATATTAATTTTATGTCAATTAGCTAAAAAAATATATTTTGAGTCTATCGGCAATGATTAAAGAGTTCCTCTGGCTGCTTCCACACGCGACAATTCGGCTGCAAGCAGCCGGTCGCTGATGTGCAGCAGGCCCGTCTTATCTTTAGCCGTCGCCTCGATTCGCTTTTGTCATTAGCTGCAAAAGATGTAAAAAATGTAGGAATGACTGAGCATTCCTACATTTATATTTACTTTTTATTTGGAGCTTGCTTCTGGGGTCCAGATGACTATTTCCAGATCAGCTGCTTCCTTCATCATGTTTTCAGCTAACTCATCGGGATAAGGATTGGCGTAAACAATTCTCCTGATGCCTGCGTTAATCAAAATCTTCGTACATACCACGCAAGGTTGGTGCGTACAATAAACTGTAGCGCCATCAACAGAAACGCCATGTACTGCTGCCTGGATTACGGCATTCTGTTCCGCGTGTATGCCGCGGCAAAGTTCATGCATTTTGCCGGAAGGAACATTCAGCTTTGTGCGCAGACAGCCAACTTCTTCGCAGTGAGCCATACCTCTCGGTGTTCCGTTATAGCCGGTAGCCAAAAGTCTCTTGTCCTTAACAATGACAGCACCAACGCTGCGGCGCAGACAGGTAGAACGTTTGCTGGCAACTTGTGCCATTTCCATAAAATATGAATCCCAATCGGGTCTGTTCGGCATGATTATTTCGTCCCAAAAATACGGTCGCCGGCATCACCCAGGCCAGGAACTATGTAACCATGGCTATTCAGGTGGTCATCAAGAGCAGCCGTAAATATTTCAACATCAGGATGTTCGTTGTTAACAACTTCAACGCCTTCCGGCGCAGCCACGAGGCACATCAGGCGAATATTTTTGAGTCCGCGTTTTTTCAGCATGGAAATAGCTGCAGCCGAGGACCCACCGGTGGCAAGCATCGGATCAACAACTATTGCTTCTGCGCTCATATCTGGCGGTAATTTGCAGTAATATTCAACCGGTCTCAGAGTCTTTGGGTCTCGGTAAAGTCCGATATGTCCTACTTTGGCATTCGGAATCAATTTCAGAACTCCGTTCACCATACCCAGGCCTGCACGCAGGATAGGTACAACTGTTATGCAAGTGGTCGCCAGACGGTAACCCGTGCAAGTTGTAATAGGCGTCGTAACACTTACTTCATCAAGTTTGAAATCACGCGTGATTTCGTAAGTCATAAGCATAGCAATTTCATCCAGCAACTCGCGGAAATCCTTAGAGCCGGCTTCAGCGTCACGCATCATCGTTAATTTGTGTCTGATTAGAGGATGATCAACTACCTTGATTTTCATTTAAATTGCCCCTTTTTCTAAATTATAACTCCGGATACATGGGATATTTCGTGCAGAGGGCTGCTACTCTTGCTACAGCTTCCTTCTGTTTATCCGCATCTGTCGGGTTATTTAATACCAAACCTATAATGGCTGCCACCTCTTTAAGGTCTTCTTGCTTGAAACCTCTGGAAGTCACAGCTGCCGTGCCCAAGCGTATACCGCTTGTTACAAACGGACTTGCCGGATCAAACGGAATAGTATTTTTATTGCAGGTAACGCCAGCTTCATCAAGCAGGTGTTCCGCTTCTTTGCCTGTCAAGCCTTGTCCGCGGACGTCAACCAGCAATAAGTGGTTATCAGTGCCGTTGGAAACAAGACGGAAACCTTCAGCCAGAAGTCCTTCTGCTAAAGCTTTGCAATTGTCCAGGATAGTTTGTTGGTAAACTTTGAATTCAGGTTGCAGAGCTTCGTGCAGGGCAACAGCTTTGGCAGCTATTACATGCATCAAAGGACCACCCTGGGTTCCTGGGAAAATAGCTTTATCGATAGCTTTAGCATATTTTTCTTTGCATAAGATCAAACCGCCGCGAGGTCCACGCAAAGTTTTGTGAGTCGTAGTGGTAACTATATCAGCATAAGGTACCGGGCTCGGATGCAAACCTGCAGCAACAAGGCCGGCAACATGTGCCATGTCTATCATTAGTAAAGCACCGACTTTGTGAGCAATTTCGGCCATTCTTTCGAAATCAATCACACGCGGATACGCACTTGCGCCACCAACGATGATTTTTGGTTTGTGTTCTTCTGCCAATCTTTCCAACTCAGCATAGTCGATAGTTTCGGTTTCCGGATTTACACCATAAGGAACAATGTTGAAATAAGTACCGGAAATATTGACCGGGCTACCGTGGGTCAAGTGACCACCATGGGAAAGATTCATACCCATAATAGTATCGCCTGGTTTCAGGAAAGCAAAATAAACAGCAGTGTTGGCATTAGCACCGGAATGAGGCTGTACATTGGCATGTTCAGCACCAAAAAGTTCTTTGGCACGTTCAATAGCCATGGTTTCAACTTTATCAACATATTCGCAGCCGCCGTAGTAACGGTGTCCGGGATACCCTTCCGCATATTTGTTAGTCAGGACGGTGCCCATGGCTTCCATAACTGCGGTAGTTACAAAGTTTTCAGATGCAATCAATTCAATTTTGTTGCGCTGCCTGCCCAATTCTTCCTGTATAGCAGCGTAGATTGCCGGATCAGAAGCTTTCAGATTATCCAAATACATCAAAATCCCCCTCAACTATTATTAGTATACGGCCCTTTCGCCGCCTACATAAGGCGGGCGGGTCCTGGCTGCAGTTAAATTAGCTGCGCCTATTTCTTTTTGCGACAAACGTACCGGTACGGCAACACGTTTAAGATGCATGCCTATCAAAGTTTGTCCTATATCAAGCCCCAGATGGGCAGTGATTTTTTCCACTACAACCGGTCGTTTAAAAGTATTGTAAGCTGCCTGAGCCAAAGAGCCCCCTGCATACGACACCGGTCTTACAGTTACTTCTTCCCAACCATACTTTTCAGCCGCTTCAGCTTCTGTCACCAAAGAACGGTTAAGGTGTTCACAACATTGTATTGCCAGATATAAACCATGTGCAGAAGTTACTTTCTTTAAAGCATCAAAAATACCTTGCGCTACTTCGAGGGAGCCGGCCGTTCCTATTTTATTGCCCAAAACTTCACTTGTACTGCAGCCTACGACAAAAACCTGTCCCGCTTTAGGCTCTGCAATCTCTATAAGTTCTTCGGCGGCTGCCTCTACCTGTTGCTTTATTTTTTCTACCGACAATGCAATCACCTTGCTTTATCTAATTTCATAATTTTTTCTGTTCTGTCAGCATGACGGCCCCCCTGGAATTCTCCATGAAGCCAGGTATCAACAATCATATCAGCGTGCCCGACGCCCAAAGTGCGCTCGCCAAGACAAAGAATATTCGCGTCATTATGTTCACGGCTCATCAATGCTGAAAAAACATCAGCACAAAGTGCGGCCCGAATACCATGGATTTTGTTAGCAGCTATAGAAATACCTATGCCAGTACCACAAATCAGAATACCGCGTTCAGGCTCTCCAGATGCTACTGCCTGCCCGACTTTTTCGGCAATATCAGGATAATCAACTGATTCCTCAGTAAAAGTGCCAAAATCAAGCACTTCAATACCTTTTGCTTGCAAACATTGTTTGATGTGCTCTTTCAAATGGAATCCGCCATGATCACTGCCAATTGCGATTCTCATGTCTTCTTCACTCCCAACATAATTATTCATAGGACAAATCATAATGCTATTTTATCACAAAAATTCAGGACGCGTACCACTTTGTACGAAAAGTTTTTGATCCTTTGCAAGCAGGATGTTGTTCCCTGCCGCTTTACGCATTCTATTCATCAAAGCAAGCCCTAAGCCGCTTTCCGTAACTCCCTGTGCCAGAATTACATTGACTTTTTTGTGGTCAAAATCGCGCAGCCAGGAAAAAAGATTCTCGGCCAGAACCGCCATATTTTCCTGCCAGTTCCGGATAACAAGATTGCTATCCTTTGGTAAATTCTTAGCGACCTCAGCATTCGCAATAACGCCAATTTTTTTACCGCTGGCCAGCCCTTTTGCTATAGCCGCTTTCATCTGCCCTGCAGCTTCCTCACCAATGAGCAGATACATCGGTGCCTGCGGTGCGTAATGACGATATTTCATGCCCGGTGCTTTCGGTCTGCATTCACTGTTTCCAGTCAGTGCCGGATCAATTTCCACCACGCCCAAAACTTCTTCCAACATTTCTTTCGTAATGCCACCCGGCCTCAAAATCACCGGTACCGGCGCTGTCGTATCCACAACAGTCGACTCAACTCCAATATCACTGCTGCCGCCGTCAATAATGCCGGCAATAATGCCTTCCATATCTTCCAGAACATCCTGGGCGTTAGTCGGACTCGGTTTGCCCGATTTATTAGCTGAGGGTGCCGCTATCGGGCGTCCTGTCAAAGTAATAAGCCTGCGCGCCACCGGATGGACCGGCATCCTTACAGCCACTGTATCAAGACCCGCACTGACTTCATCAGGTATGATGGCCGATTTAGGCACAACCAGAGTCAGTGGTCCTGGCCAAAAAGCTTGCATTAAAGCTTGCGCATTAGCCGACAAACCTGTTGTCAATTTTTCTATTTCATTTTTTTCAGCTATGTGGAGAATCAGCGGATTATCTGCCGGACGCCCTTTGGCAGCAAAAATTTTGCTGACAGCATTGCCATCGAGTCCATTGGCACCAAGTCCATAAACCGTTTCCGTTGGAAAAGCAACTACTTCTCCTTCTTTTATTAACCCAGCGGCCTCCGTCAACTTTTCTTCATTCAGCTGTTCTTCATTCTTTATCAATCGCCATAAGCGAGTCTGCATATTCTGAGCCTTCTTTCGCTGCAAAAACCATGCGTTCGATACCGGCATAATCTTTGCGAACTGCTGTCACACCAAAACCATGTTCCCGGCAAAGGAGTGTAACGGCGTCACCTTGATGAATACCGATTTCAAAAGCCAGCAGGCCTCCTGGTAATAAATACTCCGAAGCGCCGGCAATGATTTTTCGATAAAAATCAAGACCATCCTTACCTCCATCCAAAGCACCCTTTGGTTCCTTTTGTACGTCAGCGGCAAGTGCAGCAATATCCTCCGTCGGTATATACGGCGGGTTGGAAACAATTACATCGTACTGCACCCCTGCCGGCAATTTGCTGTAAAGGTCGGACAATACAGGTTTAAAGCGTTCACTTACACCAAGTCTTTCGGCATTCTCCGCAGCAACAGCAAGTGCCGCAGCAGAAATATCAATGGCCGTGCCTTCAGCTAAAGGCAACAGGCTGAGGAGTGAAAGAATAATAGCACCGCTCCCCGTACCTATATCCAGAATTTTAATTTTTCTGCTGCTATCATTCAGTTCAACCAGACTTTCCACTAAAAGCTCTGTTTCCGGCCGTGGCACCAACACTGCGGGCGTTACCTTGAAAGTATAATTCATAAAGGCTTTTTCACCCAAAATATAGGCCAAAGGTTCCTGACGTCCACGTCTTACGATCAATTCTTTGTATTTAGAGAGTTCTTCAGCTTTCAGCGGCTGATCGAAATGCACATAGAGATTGATACGCGGGCAGGAAAGCACAGCACAAAGCAGTATCTCTGCGTCCAAACGGGGATTTTCTATCCCCTTGTCCGCGAAATACTGCCTGGTCCAATCCAATATTTTGACAATCGTCCATACTTCTTTCGTCTGAGCCTGCTCCATTTTATTTCACCTGCTGCAAGCGTTCACTTTGTTTGGCAGTAACAAGCGCGTCCAATAATTCATCCAGATTACCATTAATAATAGTATCAAGTTTATGCAGGGTCAAACCGATACGGTGATCGGTAACGCGTCCCTGAGGGAAATTATAGGTTCTGATGCGTTCACTGCGATCGCCGGTTCCAACCTGGCTCTTACGATCTTCAGCGGTTGCCATACGTTGTTCTTCTTCAGCCTTTTCCAGAATTCTTGCTCTTAATACGCGCAAACATTTCTCTCTGTTTTTCAGCTGTGATTTTTCATCCTGGCACTGGGCCACAATGCCCGTCGGCAGATGCGTTATACGTACTGCGGACTCTGTTTTATTTACATACTGGCCGCCTGCGCCGCCCGCACGATAAGTGTCAACTCTGAGATCAGCAGGATTAATTTCCACGTCCACTTCTTCGGCTTCCGGCAAAACAGCTACGGTAACAGTCGAGGTATGCACACGGCCTTGGGACTCTGTCTCCGGCACGCGCTGTACGCGGTGAACACCACTTTCAAATTTCAAACGGCTGAAGACACCATTGCCCGATATCTGAAAAACCACTTCTTTAAAACCGCCCAGACCTGTCGGGTTAGAATCAAGAACCTCTGTACGCCAGCCGCGTTCTTCGGCGTAACGAGTATACATACGGAATAGAACTCCAGCGAAAAGAGCTGCCTCATCGCCGCCCGCTCCGCCGCGGATTTCGACAATTACGTCTTTATCATCATTAGGATCCGATGGCAGCAACAAAATAGTCAGTCTTTCCTCGTAGTCTGCAACCTCCGGCTTTAGTTCCTTCAGTTCTTCCTCTGCCATTTCCACAAGTTCGGCATCTTCGCCGGCATCGACTATTTCCTGGTCTTCCTTTATTTTTTGCATAAGTGCTTTGTATTCACGGAACACAGCCACAATATCTGCTAATTTAGCATGAGCTTTCGTGCACTTTTGCCACTCTGTCTGATTACTGATGACATCAGGGTCACTGATGCGTGCTTCCAGATCCAAAAATTTATCTTCTAACGCCTGTAATTTATCTAACATCTGATTCTTCTCCTAAACTAACCTCTGCCGCTTCTAAGGCAGGTCCTTCTTCCGGCAGTACTGCTTTGAGAGCCGCAATTGCAACTTCTATCTGTGAATCATCCGGCTCACGGGTAGTCAGTTTTTGCAAATAAAGCCCCGGAAGAATGGCCGTACGCACCCAACTATGTTCAATGTGTGTGCCGGCATAACGTATGATTTCATAACTGATGCCAGCAATAACAGGCATCAGTACAATTCTTGATAAAATTCTTTCAAGCAAATTAGGCCACCCTAAAAAGGTAAAAACAAACATACTGATAATCATGACAATCATCAGAAAATTAGTACCGCAGCGTGGGTGCAGCGTCGTGAAACCGCGTACATTGGAAACTTCCAACGGCAATCCTGCTTCATAGGCAAAGATTGTCTTGTGTTCAGCACCATGATATTGAAACACTCTTTGAATATCCTTCATTCTGGATATTGCGCCGATATAAATAAGAAAAATCACCATGCGCAGAATGCCTTCAAAAAGATTAAGCAGCATATGATTTTCCGTCCAGGTTTTCATAAAACGCATTGACCATGTGGGCAAAACAATAAAAAGGGCTATGGCAAGTACCATAGAAAAGGCAATCGTCATCGCCATTTCTTTGCCGGTAATCTGCTCCTCTTCCTCTCCGGAAACCTGTGCAGAATAAGAAAGAGCCTTCATACCAAGAACCAAAGATTCACAAAGAACAATGACGCCACGCAGAAAAGGCTTCTTGAAAATCGGATATTTATCGGCAATAGAACCTGAAGCCATTTTGTCTATTATGATTTCCCCATTGGGTTGACGCACCGCTACCGCTATATTACCCGCGGCCCCGCGCATCATGACACCCTCTATAACGGCCTGACCGCCAACATTTGGTTTTCTTTCCATATTTTTCTCCTAAGTGCAATGAACGAAAAAGTTCGGATATAAACACAGCAGAGCCCCGGCTCTGCTGCGACAATTGTTATTGTTCTGTTTTATAGCGTTTGTTGAATTTTTCAATACGGCCGCGTGCTGCCATATTACGTTGTTGACCAGTAAAGAACGGATGGCATTTGGAGCAGACATCAACGTGCAATTCATTTTTTACTGAACCTGACATAAATGTATTTCCACAGGCACAAACCACTTTGGTTTCGCCGTATTTCGGATGGATTGTTTCTTTCATCTTTCTGCACCTCTCTTTTTCGAAACTAAAAAATACTACCTAAGCTTATAAATTATAACACAGTGGAAACTACCATGCAACACCTTTCATAGTCTTGCTAAGGTTAACACCACTCACAAATTACTTTAACTTAGAAGATATATCGGCAATGGTTAAAGAGTTCCTCTGGCTGCTTCCACACTCAAAAAGTTGTTGCATTCAATAGTCTATCGGCAAGGGTTAAAGTACTCCTCTGGCCGCTTCCACACGCGACTATCCGGTTGCGAGCAACCGGTCGCTGATGTGCAGCAGGCCCGTCGTATCTTTAGCCCTTGTCTTTTTTGACAGGCTCCTCTTGGTCTTGCTAAGCTGAACACCGTATGCTATATTATCAATAAATAGTTAATATCCGACAGGAAGGAAAGGTGGCGCAATGAACAAATTAAGTTCTGACAGCCTTATTTATATCAGTGAAGTGATGATGCCTCATCAAGCTAATGTCGCAGGCAATATACATGGCGGTGAAATAATAAAAATAATGGATTCGGCGGCTTATGCTTCTGCCCGTCGTTACGCACGTTCCAATGTTGTAACGGCACGAATAGACGAAGTAGAATTCCATCTGCCGATCATGATAGGTGATTTAGTAACCTGCACAGCGCAGGTCGTTTATGTTGGCAAATCTTCAATGGAAGTTGCTGTAACGGTTGATGTCGAAGACCTGGAGACAGAAGGCAAAAAACGTGCTCTCTCGGCTTTCTTCACGATGGTAGCCCTTGACAAAAAAGGTAAGCCTAGCCCAGTATCCGATCTGGAACTCATAACCCCCGAAGAAAAACAAGCCTTCGCCGAAGGCCGGAAACGTTATGAAGCTCATAAACAAAGAAAAAGAAATCAATAAAAAAACAGGACGAAAATTTTCGTCCTGTTTTTTTATTATTTCTCTTCAGTTTTATAACGTTTGTTGAATTTCTCGATACGACCACGAGCTGACAAATTAC
>CAYRVN010000010.1:17193-24611 GCA_964427675.1 uncultured Acidaminococcales bacterium | reverse complement strand
CTAATGATAACTAAATCTGGTTTGGTTATCATATTTCTATGCATGATTATCGGTACATTTGAAGCATATAATCCAGTTGTACGTCATGAGATGATAGCAACAAAAAAAGTAACAGTTCCGACAAGGTTAGTATTAATTAGTGATTTGCATTTAGGAACATTTCTCGGCAAAGCATATTGTGAAAAAATGGTGGAAAGAGTTAATGCTGAAAACCCAGACATCGTTCTTATCGCTGGTGATATAATTGACGATAGATATGCTATCGTCAAAAGACAATCAAGTTTGGAGCCTTTAGCGAAACTTAAAACAAAACAAGGAACGGTGGCTGTTTTAGGTAACCATGATTATTTTGACCGCAAAACAGATGAAGAAATTAATGATTTGAAAAAATTAGGTGTTTCTGTTTTGATTAACGAAAGTCAGTCTTTTAATGAAATTCATGTTGTTGGGTTAAAGGATTTCAGTAAAGATCAAAGTGCAAGTCAGTTAGTAACTTTAATAGATAACGACAAAAGCAAGTTTTTGGTTTTATTAGACCATCAACCTCGGAGAATGAAGCAAGCAAGTGCAAATAGTTATGACTTATATCTTGCCGGTCATACACATGGTGGAGCATTTTTCCCAAACGGATTTTTCACAGGACTCATCCATGAGCTTGACTATGGACGCCGAAATTTTTCTGATATGACTGCAATTGTTACCTCAGGTTATGGTTTTTTTGGCATACCGGTAAGACTGGGTGTAAAACCAGAATATGTTATTATTGATTTAAACCCTTGATATTTTTGATATTCATGCATCATATTGATAATTATGAAATCAGAGGAGGAGTTTAGTATGGAGGAACAAAGCGTATTATTGGAAAAAAAGGGAAAAATTGCCTGGATAACATTGAATCGGCCGCAAAGCCTTAATTCAATGAATGATGTATTAGTCGATGAATTGCACAAGGCATTAGATTACGCGACGTGTAATGATAATATTAAAGCAGTTGTCCTAACTGGCAATGGCAAAGCTTTTTGTGCCGGAGGAGATTTGCCTTATCTGGAAACTTTAAAATCAGTAAGTGAAAAGAAAGCTTTTATAGAAAAAGTTGGGCAACTGGCTAAGAAGATAACTATCATGCAAAAACCTGTTATTGCGATGGTAAACGGAGTCGCTGCTGGAGCCGGTGCTAATTTGATGCTGGCCTGCGACCTTATTTACGCTGCAGATAATGCGCGTTTTGCACAGAGTTTTGTAAAAGTTGGCCTTGTTCCTGATTGTGGTGGCATGTATTTTCTGCCCAAAACGGTTGGCCTGCATAAGGCTAAAGAATTGATGTTTACGGCGGACTTAATCGATGCAAAAGAAGCTGACAAGTTAGGAATGATTAACCATGTGCTTCCAGCTGCAGATCTAGTGAGAGAAACTGAAGCCATGGCAATAAAACTTGCTGAATCAGCACCATTAGCAATTGCCTTTACAAAGGCAACACTAAACAAAACTGATATGGAACTTGATGATGTTCTGTCAGCTGAAGGCTCCACACAAACGCTTTGTCTTGGCACTGCTGATTGTGCTGAAGGAATAGCGGCATTCAAGGAAAAAAGAGTTCCTAATTTTACCGGGAAATAGTAATTTTTGCTTGCCGGAGTCGCTTAAACTAAGTGATTCCGGATTTCTTTTTGCTTTTCGCTTAAAATCTTGTATAATAGAGTAGTATCAAAATCGATTGGAGGATTGGCCTATGCTAGGGATGGACGGAGAATTGCTATACAGAATTCCTGCACTTTTAATTGCCCTCACAGTACATGAGTATGCCCATGCCTTAATGGCTGATTCTATGGGTGATCCTACTCCTAAAGCTATGGGACGTCTTACCCTTAATCCTTTGGCTCATCTTGATGTTATAGGGCTTTTAATGCTGGTTGCAGTTGGTTTTGGCTGGGCTAAGCCGGTTGGAATCAACCCATCATATTTCCGCAATCAGAAAGAAGGTTTAATAAAAGTTTCCTTTGCTGGTCCAGGTGCTAACTTTTTTCTTGCTTTTCTTGCATCTTTCCTGATTGCGGCTATGAGCAAATTTGGTATTTTGACAGAAGGAGTATATGCGTTCCTTCTTTGGACACAGCTTTACAATGTGTGGTTTGCATGTTTTAATTTAATTCCGATACCACCATTGGATGGCTCAAAAATACTCATGTCTTTATTGCCTCCAAAACAAGCTTATGAGTATCTCAAAATTGAGCCTTACAGCATGTATATTTTAATTGCTTTGCTTTTAACTGGCGCAGTTGGACTTATTTTGCGACCTTTTGCTGCCGCTTTTCTTAATGCTGTGTCATTGTTATTATCTTTAATATTTTGATATGTTCTTAGAAGGGGATGCAAGTATGACAAAAGGTAGAATATTTAGCGGAATGCAACCATCAGGTCGTTTTCATCTTGGAAACTATATGGGAGCTTTAGAAAATTGGGTAAAATTACAAAATGAATATGAATGTTTCTTTTCTATAGTAGATTTGCACTCACTTACATCATCTTTCGATGATACTTCCAAACTGCAGGAAAACATAAAAGAAATGGCAATTGATTGGTTAAGCGCAGGTCTTGACCCTGAAAAGAATGTTATTTTTATTCAATCACATGTGAAGGAACATTCAGAGTTATTCCTACTTTTGTCAATGATGACACCGCTCTCTTGGTTAGAACGTGTGCCAACATACAAGGACAAACTGCAACAGTTAGGGGCTCAAGGAAAAGATATTAATACGTATGGTTTTTTGGGTTATCCAGTTTTGATGGCTGCTGACATTATATTATATAAAGCTACTTGTGTTCCTGTTGGTGAAGATCAGGCCGCACACCTTGAATTAACGAGAGAAATGGTGAGACGCTTTAATTACCTGTATAAAAAAGAAGTTTTCCCTGAGCCGCAAGCAGTGTATTCAAAAGCCAAAGTTCTTCCTGGTATCGATGGCAGGAAAATGAGCAAATCTTATGGTAATGCAATACCTTTTGGAGCTGGTCCCGAAGAAATGAAGGAAAGAATTAGACTTATGGTTACAGATCCAAAACGTATCAAGAAAACCGACAAAGGCAATCCTGATGTGTGTACGGTATTCACTTTCCACAAAGTATTCAACACAGAAAATAGCGAAGATATTGCCTGCCAGTGCAGAAATGCTGAAATAGGGTGCGTACAGTGCAAAAATTGTCTTGCTGAAAGAATGAATGCTTTATTGGCTGATATTCACATCAGACGTGAAGAACTAAAGAATAAACCTGATTATGTACGTGAGATATTGGAATATGGTGCCGAGAGAGCAAGAAAAGTAGCTGCGGCGAATATGGAGGAAATACGTACTGTAATGAACGTACTGTAAGAGGCAGGGGACAATATGCCCATTTACAATATTAAAATTCAAGATTTTGAAGGTCCACTTGATCTTTTAATGCATTTGATAGAAAAAGATAAAGTGGACATATATGATATCCCAATAGTTGCTATCACCGAACAATATATCTCCTATTTAAATGCAATGAAAGAATTCGATATGGACATAGCTAGTGACTTTCTTGTAATGGCAGCAACTTTATTGCAAATTAAGTCGCGGATGTTATTGCCCAAACCACCGTTACAGAATACTGATGAACAAGAAGATCCACGACAAATGTTAGTCGACATGCTGGTTGAATATCGCAAAATCAGGGTGCAGGCAAAAATGTTAACGGAATCCTTAGTAACATCCTTGCGCTTTCATCAGCGCAAGCCGATGCAATTTCCAGATTTAAAAAAAAGGGTTAAACCATTGTCATTCATGGATTTGATTGAGTCGCTTAATGGATTGTTCACTATTCAAGAACATGAGCCAGCATTGATAGAGCGTCAAAAGTTTAATGTTCAAGAGAAAATGAACAAAATTCTTGATTTACTGGAAAAAAACAATCATTCACTTGAATTCTCTGCACTTCTAACGAGAGATGCTTCTCGTAGTGAAATAGTTGCTAGTTTTTTAGCCATTCTTGAATTAATGAGATTGAGCCGTATCACAATACGTCAAGCAAAACCTTTTTCTACGATATTTGTCTTTCTTAGGGAGGATATGACTGATGTTTTATGATTATTTGCGTGGTCATGTTGAGGCATTACTATTTGCAGCAGGAGAGCCATTATCTAAAAATAAGATGGCTGATATATTGCAAACCGAGACGGAAACAATTGAAAGATTGGTTGCTCTTTTGGAGGAAGATTATCAAAGTAGGAATAGAGGTATTTGTATAAGACAAGTTGCTGGTGGCTATCAACTTGTTACAAAACCGGATTTTGATAATTTAATTCGTCAGCTTATTTCGCAGCAGGAATTCAAACTTTCCAACGCTGCAATGGAAACTTTGGCTATTATAGCTTTTAAACAACCTGTAACAAGGTCAGAAATGGAAGCAATTCGTGGGGTAAAAGTAGATGGTGTTGTTAATACACTTTTAGATACTGGCTTGATTTGTGAAGCTGGTCGGAAAGAATCAATTGGTAAACCAATTCTTTATGGAACAACTGAACTGTTCTTGACTACTTTTGGCTTTAACTCTTTGGAAGACTTGCCACCATTGCCTGAAGACTTATCTGTGGCACAAGATGAGAAACATGAAGAAAATGCCTGAAAACCGGATCGTATACGTTCCGGTTTTTTTGAAAATATCTGCACTGGCAGAATGACTATGGTAAAATATATTATGATGTGAAAATTGAGGTATTAATATGGAAGAACGTTTGCAAAAAATACTTGCCGCTGCTGGTATTGCGTCACGACGTGAGGCTGAGAAAATCATTTTAGCCGGCAGGGTAAAAGTTAATGGCAAGTTAATAAAGGAGCTAGGGGCTAAATTTGGTCCAAAGGCTTTCATTACCGTCGATGGTAAGCCCATAAAGAATGAAAAAAAGGTCTATTATATTTTTTATAAGCCGAGGGCAGTTGTTACTACGATGGTAGATCCACAAGGAAGACGAACCGTGGCGGATTTTTTAGGCAATTTAACGGAAAGAGTTTTCCCGGTAGGTCGTCTTGATTATAATACTGAAGGACTTTTATTATTGACCAACGACGGTGAGTTAGCACAAAAACTAACCCACCCCAAAAATGAAATCAATAAGTCATATCGTGTAGCAGTAGTCGGAATAGTGCCCCAGGAGAAACTGGATTTGCTTAGGTTAGGTGTGAAACTTGAGGATGGTTTGACCGCGCCGGCTATAGTGGACTTAGTTGAATATGACCATGAGAAGAATTTATCCGTGTTTAATATTACTATTCACGAAGGTAAGAATCGTCAAATAAGACGCATGTGTGATTATATAGGCTATCCTGTACGACAATTGAAACGTTACAAAATTGCTAATCTTACTTTAACCAGTTTAAAAAGAGGCCAATACAGACAGCTGTTTGAAGAAGAATTGACGGCACTATTCAAGGCGGTTGGTGCGCATGAGTAATATTATAGTTGTAGGTGGTGGAGCTGCAGGTTTATTGGCAGGTATAGCAGCTGCGGAGTTAGGCTCGGAGGTTACTATACTGGAAAGAATGCGTACTCCTGGACGCAAAATGCTAATAACTGGTAAGGGCCGTTGCAATATTACTAATAATTGTGAGATTGCAGATATAATTCGAAACCTTCCGGGGAATGGGCGATTTCTTAATAGTGCTTTGCATAGGTTTTCCAATAATGATATTATTTATCTGTTGGAAAGTCATGGCCTCCAGACAAAGGTAGAGCGTGGTGGACGTGTTTTTCCTGTCACAGACAAAGCCAAAGATGTTGTCGATACTTTGCTGAATATTTATCGTGAAAAGGGCGGAAAAATTCTCGTCGACCAAATGGTTTCAAAAATTTTAATTGAGGATGGATGTGTCAGAGGTGTTGTTACTAACGACGGCAATAAGTACACTGCTGATGCCGTAATTTTGACTACCGGCGGGGCATCATATCCTGGTACAGGTTCTGATGGCAATGGCTTTACCTTGGCAAAAGCCTGCGGTCATACGATAATTACTTTGAAGCCTTCACTGGTGCCTCTTGAGAGTGATTCTGAATATATCAAGTCTCTTCAAGGCTTATCTCTTAAAAATGTTAAAGCTTCTATCTGTTGTGGAGAAAAAGTTTTAGCAAGTGATTTCGGTGAGATGCTCTTTACCCATTTTGGCTTTTCAGGACCAATAGTTTTATCATTAAGCAAGGCAGTTGCCGACGCCTTCGCAAAGGGAAATAAGGACCTGGATCTTATTATTGACTTAAAGCCGGCTCTTGATATGCAAAAGCTTGATTTACGCATTCAAAGAGATTTTGCCAATTATATTAGAAAACAATTAGTCAATGGCATGAAGGATCTGCTTCCAGGCAGATTAATCCCAGTGGTTTTGGATGCGGCTTTCTTGAATCCGGATAAACCGATTAATCAGGTATCAAAGGAAGAACGGTCACGACTTGCTTACAATCTAAAAAATTTATCCTTCCCGATTACTGGAACAAGGCCTTTGGCTGAGGCAATAGTTACAGCTGGCGGTGTTTCAACTAAAGAAATTAATCCAAAAACTTTTGAATCAAAAATCGTAAAGGGATTGTATTTAGCAGGTGAAGTTATCGATGTCGATGGTTATACTGGAGGCTATAATTTGCAAGCCGCTTTTTCATCAGGTTATGCTGCCGGCTATGCTGCAGCTCAGGATTAATTGATCTAATAGAGGTGTTATTTTTGGAAAACAAAAAACTTGTTATAGCAATTGATGGACCTGCCGGTGCCGGTAAAAGCACCATTGCAAAAATGGTTGCAGAAAAATTGGGATATGCCTATATTGATACCGGGGCAATGTATAGGGCTGTAACTTATAAATTTCTGCAGATGCATATTCCTTTCGATGAAGAAATTGTCGGTAAGGTTGCAGATGAAATAGATATTACTTTTAAGCCCCAAGATGGCTTAAATATGGTATTTGTAGATGGAACAGATGTTACAGAAGAGATAAGGTCTTCAGAAGTTACAAATAATGTATCAAGAGTATCAGCGATTTCTGCTGTTCGCTCAGCCATGGTAAACCTGCAGCGTAAAATGGGTGAAAACGGTGGCGTTGTAATGGATGGACGTGATATTGGCACAGTTGTTTTTCCAAATGCGGATGTTAAGATTTACTTGACAGCCAGCGTTGAGGAAAGGGTAAGCAGACGCTATAAGGAACTAGTAGCTAAAAATCAAAGCGTCGATAAAGTTAAATTAAGTGAAGAGATAATAGCACGTGATAAATATGACAGTGAAAGGGAGATTTCTCCTTTACGCTGTGCAGAAGATGCTTTTTATCTTGATACATCAATCATGGATAAGCCAGAAGTTGTAAATAAAATACTGGATATCTGCAGGGTGAAGTAAAATGTTTTATTCATTTCTAAAA
>CAYRVN010000010.1:13338-17093 GCA_964427675.1 uncultured Acidaminococcales bacterium | reverse complement strand
GCAGCTGACAGGAATGCAATTAAATTTGGGATAGATTTGTTGTTAGCGGAAAAGGTCCTGGCTATTTTCCCAGAAGGTACAAGAAGTAAAAATGGTCAACTTGGTAAAGCAGAACCTGGAGCTTTAATGATGGCTGGTAAAGCCAGAGCTGTAATAGTGCCGACTGCAGTCAGCGGAACCAATTTGCGTTCAAACGGCAGAGTTTGGCCAAAGGTAAAAGTAAAATTTGGAAAGCCTATTTATTTTCTGGAAGATGAGCCTGTTACCAAGGAAGTTATAATACGTATGACTGATGAATTAATGAATGAAATTCAAACGTTATTGGATAAAAATTGAGGTTCAAGATGAAAATAATCATTGCCGAAAATTGCGGTTTTTGTTATGGAGTCAAACGAGCTGTAGAAATGGCTCTGAAAACTGTTAAAGATAAAAATAAAGTAGCAACACTGGGACCGCTGATACATAATCCACAAATGATAGAGTTGCTAGCCAAAAAAGGTGTCGGTTGTCTGGACAAATTGGAAGATTTTCCTGTGGAATCGACCGTCATACTTCGTTCTCACGGAGTCGGACCTGACATTTACGAGCAGGCAAAAGAAATGAAATTAAATGTGATAGATGCGACATGCCCAAATGTATTGAGTGCTCAAAAACGTGTTCGTCAGTTAGCAGATGAAGGTTATCTGCCTATTATCATAGGCGAAAAAAAGCATCCTGAAGTTCAAAGCATACTAGAGTGGGCTGGAAAGCTGGGATGTGTTGTTGAATCTTTTGAAGACATTAAGGATGTACCGCCTGCCGAGAAATATGGTGTTGTAGTACAAACTACTTTTGAGTCTGATAAGTTCGAAAAAATACTTGAAGCTATTCAGAATGAGCATAAAGGTCAGTACAAAGTTGAACGAACTATTTGTAATGCAACAGCTAAGAGGCAGGCTTCTGCAGTTGAATTGGCAAAACGTTCTGATGCAGTATTTGTAATTGGCGGCCGCAATAGTGCGAACACCAGACATTTATATGACATTGTAAAAGAAATATGTAACAAAAGTTTTCATATTGAAACTGCTGATGATATTTCAATTGAAATGTTAAAGGATTGTAATACAATAGGAATTACAGCGGGAGCTTCTACTCCTGACTGGCTTATTAAGGAGGCTATTCATAAAATGGAGACAATGGAAACAATGGAGAGCTTGTTAGAAAAAGAAAGTATGCATCTGCACTTGGGAATGAGCGTGCAAGCTAAAGTAGTTGCTATTACGAAAGAGGAGGTAATCGTAGACTTTGGCTATCAGAGCGAAGGAAGAATACCTTTTTCGCAATGGTCTTTAGATGCGACTCGTGAAAGTGTTGAAAATGAGGTAAAAATTGGCGACACTGTTACTGCTAAAGTAGTTGCAAGTGAGAACCAGGATGGTTTTGTTGAATTGTCAAAAATTAAAGCTGAGGCCGAAAAAGCTTGGGAAACTATTAAAAGCTTGGCTACAGATAAAAAAGTATTGGATGTTAAGGGACTTTCTGCTGTTAAAGGTGGGCTTACTGTTTCTGTAAACGGAGTTGTCGGCTTTATTCCGGCTTCACACCTTGAATTGGCACGTGTTAATAACATTGCTTCTTATGTAGGTAAAAATCTGCAAGCCGAAGTAATTGAATTTGATCCTGCTAAAAAACGTCTGGTTCTTTCCAGACGGGAGCTGCTTAAAGCAGAAAAAACTGCAGCAGATAAGTTAGTGAGAGAAGAAAAAGAAGCGCGCTTCCAGGCAGCTAAGAATGCCAGGGTTGCAGCTGAAAAGCTTGCTTATGATAGTATCAACGAAGGAATGATTGTTAAAGGTACTGTCAAGAAAATAGCTGATTTTGGTCTTTTTGTTGAAATCGCACCTGGTGTGCAGGGACTTGTGCATGTATCAGAAATGTCCTGGGATCGTAGTAAAAAACCTTCTGATCTTTACAAAGAGGGTGATGCGATAGAAGTTTTCATCAAAAGTATTAATCAGGACGAAAAAAGAATTGCCCTCAGCATTAAGATGCTCAGTCAAGATCCATGGCAGGCTGACATTGAAAATATCAAAGAAGGAAATATTATCGACGGCACAGTAGAAAGATTCTTAACTTTTGGCGCAGTTGTTTCTATTACGGCTAATGTTGAAGGGCTTGTGCATGTATCTGAAATATCGGAACAAAGAGTAAACAAACCTGATGACGTGCTTAAAATTGGCCAAAAAGTAAGAGTTAAAGTAATAGGTGTTGATAAAAAACATAAAAAGGTCAGCCTAAGTATCGCAAAAGCTCGTCATGATGAAGATAAGGCGGAATACACACCGTTTTTGAATGCCAATCCAGAATTATCAGTAGATATTTCTGAAAAATTCACCGCATTAAAAACAGAATAAATTTGGAGGAAGAGATGATTCGTGCAAAGCGAAAAATGGACCATATCAAATTATTGACACAGCTTTGTGATGGTCCTTTAACTGCTGGTTTCGAAGATGTGCGTTTTATGCACAATTGCCTACCTGATCTCGATTCTCAAAAAATCAAATTATCTTCAAATATCGCAAATATCAAACTGAATAATCCTTTATTAATCAATGCTATTACTGGTGGCGCAGATGTTCTGTCAGCTGAAAACCAAATGCTTGCTGAAGTAGCTGCTGCAACCGGGTGTGCAATGGCAGTAGGTTCCCAATATGGAGCCGTAAAGAGAAATGAAGGAATTAAAAGCTATGAAGTTGTAAGAAAATATAATCCCAAAGGAATTGTTTTTGCCAACTTGAGTGCTGATGTGAATACTGATATCGCTGAAAAAGCAATTGAAATGATTGCGGCAGATGGTTTACAGATGCACTTAAATGTAGCACAAGAACTAGTTATGCCGGAAGGCGATCGCAATTTTTGCGGTTATCTGCATAACATTGAATTGGTTTGTGCAAAAACGCAAGTACCTGTGATTGTAAAAGAAACTGGCTGCGGCATGACCAGAGAGCAAGTCAGGCAACTCTTAAATTGCGGTGTTGCGGCTGTGGATGTTGGTGGTGCCGGCGGTACTAATTTTCTCGCAATCGAAGCAGCTCGCAGGCAGGATAGTGGATACAATGAAATGCTAGGTTGGGGTATCCAGACAGCACTTTCAATTTTAGAGGCCAGAACTATTACAGCTGGCAATAATTGTGGCTTAATTGCTTCCGGTGGAATACGCAGTGCCCTTGATACGGCTAAAGCGCTTGCACTAGGTGCTGATGCTGTTGGTATGGCAGGTAATATTTTGTTAAAAATTAAGTTGGAAGGTGTATCATCTGCAGTTCAACAAATTACTAAAATGCTCGAATTGCTGCGTAATATTATGTTGCTGACAGGTTGCAAGAATATTGCTGACTTAAGAAAGACGCCGTTGTTATTTTCCGGTATTCTTTTCGAGCATATTACTTGTCGTGGCTATGATTTACCAACCATATCCAATCAACGTTGATTAAAATTTTGTGCGAGAGGAGCAGACGCTCCTCTTGCTTTGTGTTTTCATTCTATTTCATGATATAATTACGATACTAGTGTAAATAGTGGGTTAGGAGACGATACGACATGAAGGGTCTTATTTCTGCAGTTCGCCGCAATACCATAGCTGAAGAGCTTGGTATAAAGCCTGGTGAAAAACTCATTGCCGTAAACGGTACCAGCCCCGCGGATATAATTGAGTTGAGTTACCTGGTTGCAGAGGAAAAAATAGATTTATCTATTGAAAGTCAAGATGGCGAATT
>CAYRVN010000010.1:1748-13238 GCA_964427675.1 uncultured Acidaminococcales bacterium | reverse complement strand
ACCTGGTTGCAGAGGAAAAAATAGATTTATCTATTGAAAGTCAAGATGGCGAATTACGCCATGTTATAGTTGAAAAACAGCCTGACGAAGATTTAGGCATAGAGTTTGATTCGGCGGTATTTGATGGCGTCAGATATTGCCATAACAAATGCGTCTTTTGCTTTGTTGATCAAATGATTCCGGACATGCGCAAAACATTATATGATAGGGACGATGATTTCCGTCTTTCATTTTTATACGGTAATTTTTTAACGTTAACTAACATGAAAGAATGTGATTATGAACGAATCATTAAAACTCATATGTCCCCGCTTTATGTTTCTATTCATGCAACGGATTCTGAAGTCCGCCGCAATATGATGAATAATAAAAATGCCGGCAATATCCTTGCCGACTTGCAACGTCTTATCGATAATGGCATTTCGATTCATACGCAGGTTGTTTTATGCCCCGGCTTTAACGACGGCAAAATACTTAAAAAAACTTTTAGGGATTTAGTCGCTTTAGCTCCAATGGTTGAGACGATGGCTGTGGTACCGGTCGGGTTGACAAAAAATCGTGAAAATCTCCCAGAATTAAGGCTTTTCACTTCTGTTGAAGCTCAAAATATAATTTCGCAAGTTGAGAAATGGCAGGATGAGTGCCGTGCAAAACTTGGTAAGTCTTTTATCTATTTGGGTGATGAATTTTACATTAATGCTGGAATGAATCTTCCTAGGGCAGAAAGATATGATGGATTCCCTCAACTTGAGAATGGTATTGGCTTAAGCCGTAACTTTCTCGATGAATGGGAAAATTCTTCAGCGGCACCAACTGGTTGTGATAAAATAGAAAATGCATTAGTGCCTGTAGGTGAATCTGCCTATAAACTTTTAAAACCGTTATTTGACGAATATAATAACAAATACAAAACAGGCCACAAGCTGGTTGCTGTAACTAATCATTTTTTTGGTAAAACCATTAATGTTACCGGTCTATTGACTGGCAGGGACATTTTAAACGCAGTATCTGATTTTACAGAATTTAATCGTATAATTTTACCTCAAGTCGTACTTAATAAAGATTTATTGTTTTTGGATGACATAAGTTTAACAGATTTTAAAAAGCTGTATAAAGGCAAGGTAGAGTGTGCCCAAAATGCCAAGGAACTGAAACAATTACTCGCTAAACAAGGAGGCTAAATTGTGAAAGGTTATGGTTTATTGCAAGTGTACACAGGGACTGGTAAAGGAAAAACTACCGCAGCACTTGGTGTTGTGCTCAGAGCCAGCGGCTATGGTGCCAAAACCCTGATGATTCAATTTATGAAGGATGATAAGGGATATGGCGAATATTCGGCAGCGAAGTTTATTCCTGGTTTTGAGTTAAAACAAGTAGGCAGAGACTGTTTTGTTGATTTTGCTAATCCGGATCCGATTGATTTAAAAATGATGCATGAAGGATGGTCATTAGCCAAAGAAGCTATTTTGTCCCAAAAATATGATATCGTTATACTTGATGAATTAAACGTCGGATTATTTTATAAGATGTTATCTTTGGATGAGGTTGTTGCCTTTTTGAAAAACGAACGAGGTAAAACCGAGGTAATAACAACTGGCAGATATGCGCCAGAGCAGTTAATCGAAATTGCAGATTTAGTTACGGACATGCAGTCCGTAAAACATTACTTTTTTGCCGGCGTGCAATCACGTGACGGCATTGATCATTGAGAGTGAGGAAAATAAAAAATGGGTAAGCCTATAGTAGCTATTGTTGGAAGGCCTAATGTAGGTAAATCAACACTATTTAATATCTTTGCCAATAGCAGGATATCAATCGTGGAAGATACGCCGGGGGTAACTCGTGACCGTCTTTATGCTAATGCAGAATGGCTGGATAACGAGTTTATGATTGTTGATACTGGTGGTATTGAGCTTATGAGTACTGACGAGATTGCAGTTTCTATTCGGCAACAGGCACAAATTGCAATCGCGGAAGCAGATGTAATCCTTTTTGTCTGTGATGCTCGCGCTGGTATTACAAAAGACGATGAAGAAGTCGCTAAAATCTTACGTGTTTCTAAAAAACCTGTTATTTTAGCAGTGAACAAAGCTGATTCACCAAAACAAGAATTGGAAATTTATGAGTTTTATAACCTTGGTATCGGGGAACCAATACCAATATCAGCGGCTAATCATTTGAATCTTGGCGATTTACTTGATGCAATTGTTGATAGATTCCCTACCGGTGCAGGAGATCGTGATGATTATAACGCGGATGAAATTAAAGTTGCCATTATTGGCAGACCAAATGTAGGTAAATCGTCTATTTTTAATTCACTGGTAGGAAAAGAACGTTCTATTGTCAGCAATGTTGCAGGCACGACAAGAGATGCAATTGATACGCCGGTTTCTAAGGATGGAATTAACTTCCTTTTCATTGATACTGCAGGCATGCGTCGCAAGGCAAGAATTGATGAACCTATAGAAAAATATAGCATCATAAGATCTTTGCGTGCTGTCGATCGCTCTGATGTTGTTTTAATGGTATTGAATGCCGTGGAGGGCGTTACAGAGCAAGACAAGAAAATTGCTGGTTATGCACATGAGGCTGGCAAAGGCATTGTAATTGTTGTAAATAAATGGGATTTATATGAAAAAGATAATACAGCGACGTTGCGTTTTACTGAAACTTTGAGAAAAGAACTAGTTTTTATGCAGTATGCACCAGTTGTCTATGTTTCGGCGATGACTTCACAGCGTATTCATAGACTTCCGGAAGTAATTCATTATGTTGCAGAGCAAAATGCTATGCGAGTTTCAACAAGTATTTTGAACCAGGTTATCAATGATGCAATTGCAATTAATCCACCACCGTCTGATAAAGGTAAGAGACTCAAAATTCTCTACACTACGCAAGTAAAGATTAAGCCACCTACATTTGTTATTTTTGCAAATGATCCGGATATAATGCATTTTTCTTATCAAAGGTATTTAGAAAATAAATTAAGAGAATCTTTTGGTTTTGAAGGTTCACCAATCCAAATTATCATTCGTGGTAAAAACGAAGAAGAGTAGAGGTACAAAAGATGCTAACGATTGCTTTATCAATTATTATTGGCTACATCTTTGGCTCGATACCTAGTGGACTCGTTTTGGTAAAAATGGTTTGTGGGATTGATATTCGCGAATATGGCAGTAAGAATATAGGCACAACGAACGTATTCAGAACTGTGGGTGGCCGTATGGCTTCAATTGTTCTTATTGCAGACGTTATAAAAGGAATTTTAGCAGTACTTCTCGTAAGATATTTTTTTGAATCAAATTTGCAATTAGAGTTATTAACGGCAATTGCGTCTTTGCTTGGCCATAATTATTCAATATTTCTTGGATTTAAAGGTGGGCGAGGAGTCGCTACAGGACTTGGTTTAATTCTATTATTCATGCCGGATGTTTGTATTTTTTCTTTTACTGTGTGGTTGGTTATTGTTTTTGTCACCAGATATGTTTCTCTTGGCTCAATAGTAGGTGCCTTTATTACACCTATTGTTGCTTATTATCGCAGCTATCCAATCGAATTAGTATTATTTGCCTTGGCTGCATGTGTTTTTGTCATTGTGCGTCACTACGAAAATATGAAACGACTCATTGCAGGTACTGAATCTAAGATAAAGCAAGGCAGTCTCGATAATATAAAAAAAGACAGTAAAAAGTAGAGTGATCATAAATGAAAAGAATCGCAATTATTGGAGCCGGCAGTTGGGGAACAACGCTGGCTCAAGTTTTAAATGATAACGGACATAAAGTTGCACTTTGGGTACGCAATCCCGAAAAAGCAAAAAAAATAGCTATAAGCAGATATAATGCTGCATATTTACCTCAGCTTAAAATAGCGGATGCTATTGAAATAACTTCTGATCTTGAGCAAGCAGTAACTAATGCAGAAATATTATTGCTTGTTGTGCCATCCCATGGAATGGCTGATTTATGTTGCCAACTTTCCAAGATTACAGGTTGCAGTGATAAAGTTTTTGTTTCTTGTACTAAAGGCTTCGAATACCACTCAGGTATGCGCATGAGCGAAATAATTCAGAGCTACTTCCCAAGCGCAACTGTTGCTGTACTTTCAGGGCCTAATCATGCGGAAGAAATTGCCCTTCGCCAGCCATCAGCAACTGTCATTGCGTGCCAAAATGAAGAGGTTGCAAATGAACTGCAGAATGCCTTTTTAAATGATTATTTCAGACCATATTTAACAGACGATGTTATCGGAGTTGAAATAGCCGGCAGCTTGAAAAATGTTATTGCATTAACAAGCGGAATCATGTTCGGTTTAGGTTTTGGCGATAACAGCCAGGCAGCCTTAATAACACGCGGATTGACGGAAATAACGCGTTTGGGGTTAAGACTTGGAGCGCAACAACAAACTTTCAGCGGCCTTGCAGGTGTTGGCGACCTTATTGCAACCTGTACCAGCAAACATAGCCGGAATCGTAGAGCTGGTGAAGCACTAGCAGCTGGCAAAACTTTAAAAGAAATATGTGACGGAACCAATATGGTTATTGAAGGAATAAATGCGACGACATCTGGACACGCGCTTTCTCAAAGATACAATGTTGAGATGCCCATAACTAATAGCATTTATCAAATACTTTATGATAATAAAAATCCACTTGCAGCATTACAAGAACTGATGCGACGCAGCGGAAAACGTGAATATATAATATAATGTCATATCAGAAAAGACAAAACATTATATTTTTTAATATTTTATAGCATTATTATTCTTAAGATGATATAATGTCTTTTGTGAATAGAATTTTTTCTTTTACAACAGGAATATTCAAATGACTGAGGAGGAACGAAATATGTCTGAACAATCAACGTTTTTTTTAGTTCGTGAGGAGATTCTGCCTGAAGCAATTAAAAAAACTATTAAGGTTAAAGAAATTTTAAAACGTGGTGAAATTAAAACCATCAATGAAGCTGTTGAAAAAATGGGCCTGAGTCGTAGTGCTTATTACAAATATAAAGATTATGTATTTCCATTTTATGAAGCCAGCAAAGAGAAAATTATTACATTATCACTTTTATTGGAGCATAAATCCGGAGTTTTATCGCGAGTCCTTAATACCGTTGCCGGCGATTCCGGCAGTATTATGACTATTAACCAAGGAATACCGCTACAAGGTGTTGCAAATACAACTATTTCCATTGAAACAAAAGAATTGACTATCGATCTGGAAGCTTTGCTTGATAAATTGCGTATGATTGATGGTGTCAAAAGGCTTGAAGTATTAGGACAGGTGTAAAGTATAGACAGAGGGGGTAAGCCGAATATGAAAGACGCTATTAATGTTGGTCTATTAGGTGCCGGCACTGTTGGTGGCGGCGTACTTATTGTTTTAGAAAAAAATGCCGAAGATATAGAGAAAAAAGTCGGTGTACCCGTTAGAATTACTAAAATTCTTGATAATAATCCTGATCTTGCATCCCAATTAGGGGATAAATATGTTATTACCAATAAGCTTGAGGATATTCTTGACGACCCTGATATTGATATTGTGGTTGAATTAATTGGCAGAGAACATCCTGCCAAAGAATTTATTGCAGAAGCATTAAAACACAAGAAGAATGTTGTAACTGCAAACAAAGATGTTTTGGCTAAGTATGGCAAAGAATTGTTTGAACTTGCTGAAGATAATAATGTTGATTTTATGTTTGAGGCTGCGGTTGGCGGTGGGATACCAATTATCAGACCATTAAAATCCTGCCTTGCCGCCAATAAAATTAAATCCATAATGGGTATAGTTAATGGTACTACTAACTACATGCTGACAAAAATGTCGGCTGAGCATCTGGATTTTAATGATGTTCTGAGAGAAGCACAGGAAAAAGGTTATGCAGAATCTGATCCAACAGCCGATATCGGCGGTTTGGATGCTGCACGAAAGATAGCTATTTTAGCATCAATTGCTTTTAATACTCGCGTTAGTCTTGACGATGTCTACATTGAGGGTATTGAAAGCCTTACTTTGAGAGATATTGAATATGCCAAAGAACTTGGTTATGTTGTTAAACTTTTGGCTATTGCTAAGCGTGACGAAGTTAACGGCATTAGCGTTAGAGTTCATCCTACTATGCTTCCTAATCGTCATCCTCTGGCCAACGTTAATGATGTCTATAATGCGATTTTCGTTACCGGTGATGCAGTTGGTGATACCATGTTCCTTGGACGTGGAGCAGGACGCATGCCAACTGCTAGTGCAGTTTGTGGAGACATTATCGATGTAGCCAGAAATATACGGCATAATGCTACAGGACGCATTTCTTGCACCTGTTACGATGAAAAACATCTATGTACTATCGAAAACATAACTTCGCCTTGCTACATCAGACTGCTTGTTCATGACAAACCTGGTGTTTTGGCTGGCATTGCTGCAGCTTTTGGCGCACAAAACGTCAGCCTGAAAAATGTTGTACAAAAAGCCAAAGTTGACGGTTTTTCTGAGCTTGTTGTTATAACCTACGATGTGTCAGAATTCAATTTGCGGATGGCTTTGCAAACTTTACGTGCTCTGCCGATTGTTGAAAAAATATGCAGCGTTATCCGTGTTGAAGACGATAATCTGGATTAAGGCAGGCACAGTATATGAACAAAAAGGTTACAGTCAGAGTCCCAGCAACTTCAGCTAATTGTGGCCCAGGGTTTGATACACTTGGCCTGGCATGCAACTTATACAACTATTTTACGTATGAACTAATAGATGAGGGCTTCAGTCTAATGATTGAGGGTGAAGGTTCTGAAAAACTAAAGGCGAGCAAAAATAATCTCGCCTTTATGTCTTTTTATAAGGTTTGGGATATGATCGTTGGAGCAAAAACCGGTCTGAGTATTAGCATGAGCAATAATATACCTATGTCAAGAGGCTTGGGTAGCAGCTCTACTGCTATTGTTGCTGGTTTGGTTGCTGCTAACTACTTATCAGGCAAAACACTTTCAAAAAATGAACTTGTACAATTGGCAACTGAAATTGAAGGCCATCCAGACAATGTTGCACCAGCTATCCTTGGTGGAGTTACGATAAGTTTTGTAGATAATGGGAAAGCCAACTCCTTGAAGTTTCTCCCACTTAAGCCCTTTAAGCTGGTAGCTGTTGTTCCAGATATGCCTTTAGCAACCGCTTTGGCTAGAAAGGCAATACCAAAAACGGTACCACATCAGGATGCTGTATTCAATACTTCTCGTGCTTCTTTGTTAGTTGGTGCTATGTTAACCGGAGAGTACCAATATTTAAGGCCAGGACTTAGCGACCGGCTTCATCAGCCATATAGGGCTCATTTGATTCCAGGAATGCAAGAAGCTTTTGCTGCAGCAGTAAATGTCGGTGCCTACAATGCAATTATCAGCGGTTCCGGTTCGACCCTTATGGCATATGTGCCTATTAATGTTAGTTGTAATACTGTGGGAGAAGCAATGTGCAAGGCCTTATCTGAGAACGGCTTGCAGAGCGTTTTCCATATACTGGACATTGATACGGAAGGCGCATCTCTCCTTTGATTCTTGACATATTGGCCAAAAAGAGCTAAAATAGCAAATGTGTTCGGGGCGTAGCGCAGCTTGGTAGCGCGCTTCCTTGGGGTGGAAGAGGCCGTGGGTTCAAATCCCGCCGCTCCGACCAATTTTAAAATGTAGACACCATGAGGCTTTAGTGCTTCGTGGTGTTTTTATTTTTACCAAAGTTGCATATATTTTACTGATAATGATATGGGAGAGAAATTATTTAGGTGATAAACTATCTGCAAGAATACAGAATCCTTTTTCAGCTATAAAAATTTTTATTATTAAATTTTCAACTGAAGGATGTGATTGCAGTGAAGCTTTTAAAGCTTGAATTAACCGAACAAACATATGAAAAATTATTGCGATGCCATGATAAATACACTGAAGATAGGAAAAATACTGCTGAGGTATATGCAAATAACGGCAATTTAGAAATGGCAAAAAAGCTTTCGCAAAATTTTTCTGTAGAAGAAATGGTTTCACTTATTTTGACTAAGTATTTAGACGAAAAGTATAAATAATAAACAAAACACTTATATTATTCGGGACTGATAAGAATATTATATTTAAAAACCAGCACTGATAATGCTGGTTTTTTATTTCTATTCAGGTATCGTGATAAGTTCTAAATATATTCATATATGTTAATGATTTGACCATCTTTAGAAAGCTGTGTTATACTGTTAAAAATAAAGCCATGAAGGCTTTTACGAGCATTAATAAAGTAATAGTGATAGTTCGGTAACCCATGAAGGGGAAATAGATATTATACCCTTGTTGGGTTATTTTGTTTTTAAAGGAGAGACAAGACTATGCACATGGCTGATGCTTTGATTTCACCGACTGTAGGTTTAACTATGATGGCCGTTACAGCAGGATTAGCAGCGTATTCTATAAAAAAAGTACAAAATGATATGGATGAAAAGAAAGTTCCACTTATGGGTGTTTTGGGAGCCTTTGTTTTTGCCGCGCAGATGATTAATTTCACCATACCGGCAACAGGTTCAAGTGGTCATCTAGGTGGTGGAATGCTTTTGGCGGCACTATTAGGGCCATACGCAGGCTTCCTGGCAATGGCATCTATCTTGCTGATTCAGGCATTATTCTTTGGTGATGGTGGACTGCTTGCATATGGATGCAACGTTTTTAATATGGGTTTTTATACTTGTTTCATTGCATATCCGTATATATATAAATTAATTACGCGTCAAGGTCTTAATTCACGTAATATTTTTATGGCTTCGATGTTTTCTGCTGTAATTGGATTACAGTTGGGGGCTTTTTCAGTTGTGCTTGAAACAATATTTTCAGGAAGAACTGAATTGCCTTTTGAAACCTTTGCAATGCTTATGCAGCCAATCCACCTCGCAATCGGAATTGTTGAAGGTCTTATAACAGCGTCAATTATTAATTTCGTATGGCAAGCTAGACCTGAGTTGTTGGAAAAAGCCGCAACTGGAGGGTCTTTTGCTTCTTTATATTTAAACAAAATTTTAAAGGTGTTTGTCGTCGCTGCTGTAATTGTTGGCGGAGCACTATCATGGTTTGCTTCTGTAAACCCTGACGGCTTGGAATGGTCTATGGAAAAAGTCACAGGTACTACGGAGCTAACTGTTTCCGACGAAATGCATCAATTGTTTGCTGCAATACAAGAAAAAACGGCCTTTTTGCCGGACTATAATTTTAAGTCTACAGAGGAATCATCTGCTATAGAAAATGAGAATACCTGGCCAGCTGTAAGTATTGGCACTACTGTTTCAGGTTTAGTCGGGGGAGCAATGACTTTTGCTTTAGCTGGAGTAATCGGCTTAATTATTAATTTAATCAAAAGAAGGGAAAACGTTAGTACTTCAAAATAAGGAAGAAAGTACTGCAAAATGTTATCTTGAATTTCCAATTAGGATTTGATTTTAAATGACAAAATTAGTAAATGCTCTGTACAATATAAGGCTTCTGGATGATTTAGCAAGAAAAGATACATATATACATTCGCTTCATCCACTCGTTAAGTTCCTAACCACAGTTATTTATTTAGCTGTGGTTATGTCTTTTGAACGATATGAGATAAGTAACCTTTTGCCTTTTATAGTTTTCCCATTAGTATTAATTTTACTAGCAGAGCTGCCTTTGAAGCCAATATTGAATCGGTTTCTTATAGTATTGCCTCTGATAATTGGCATTGGAGTTTTGAATCCTATAATTGACAACCAGACAATTACAATTTTTGGAACCAGTTTTTCAAGGGGATGGATCACATTTCTGTCACTTTCCATAAAATGCATGCTATCTGTTACAGCTGGTATCATATTGATTGCAACTACAGGAATAGATAGATTGGCAGTTGCCATGAGGATGCTCAAAATTCCTAAAATTTTTGTTTTCCAATTATTATTAACCTATCGATATATATCAGCTCTTATGGAAGAATTTTTGAGAATGATACAGGCATATTCCTTACGGGCACCTGAACAAAAGGGAATAAACAAAAATAATTGGGGTTCTTTTGCCGGACAACTTATATTAAGAACTTTTGACAGGGCTGAACGTGTTTATCAAGCGATGCTTCTACGAGGTTTTACGATGGAATACAATGTTGGTCGCATTGAAAAAGCAAGTTTTAAGGATTTTGTTTATTTGACGGGTTGGAGTTTATTTTTCTTAGTAGCAAAAGTTTATAACTTACCATCTTTTTTAGAGTCATTGATTACAGGAGTGGTTAAATAAATGAGTCATCATAAGGTCGAAGTACGAAATCTCCATTTTTCATATCCTGATGGGCATGAAGCTTTAAGGGATATATCTTTTACAATTTATCATGGAGAATCTGTGGGAATAATTGGTGCCAACGGAGCAGGTAAATCAACAATATTAATGTTATTGATGGGTATCCTTTTTCCTGATTCTGGCGAGGTTCTGGTAGGCGATGTGCATTTGACAAAAAAAACTTTACCAATGATAAGACAAAGATTGGGACTGGTTTTTCAAAACCCGGATGACCAATTATTTATGACAAACGTATACGATGATGTTGCTTTTGGACCACGAAATTATAAACTAGATGAAGAGGATGTAAATGATAGGGTTATGAAGGCCTTGGAATTGGTGGGTATATCTGAATTGAAAGATAGGGCACCCTTCAAATTATCCGGTGGTGAAAAACGTGCTGCTTCTATTGCAAGCGTTTTATCTATGGAGCCCGATGTATTAATTATGGATGAACCCACTTCTGCATTAGACCCAAAAGCAAGACGGCGCGTAATTGAATTATTAAACAGTTTTAAACATACCAAGATTATTACGAGCCATGATTTAGACCTTGTTTTAGAAACATGTAAAAGAGTTATTGTGGTCGAGAATGGAAAGATATCCGCCGATGGAGCTTCTACTGAAATTTTGACTGATAGAAATTTGCTCGACAGCTGCGGGCTTGAACTGCCTCTTTCTATTCAGACGTGCCCAATCTGCGGTGCTTTGAAGTGAATATATGATACTCTCATAGATCTAGTTTTTAAGATATTTATTTTGTTGAAATTCATAGATACTACCAGATAATTCTAGTTGCACTGTTGTAGAAACTTTTTGGACAATTAATTTTAGGAGGTAGAAGCTATGGAACAATTTCTTTTAGAAACACCGCGAGAAGGATTTATTGAAATAACTGAGCAGATAAAAAATTATGTATATTATAGTAAAATTGAAAAAGGCATTTGCCAGGTATTTGTTCCGCATACCACTGCAGCCGTTACTATAAACGAAAATGCTGACCCTGATGTGGTTACAGACTTAATATCAGTATTTAAAAACATAATACCTGAGCTACATTATAGACATGTTGAAGGAAATTCACCTGCACATTTTAAGAGTTCTTTGATCGGATGTTCATTCACTATCCCTGTTGATAAGGGGCACCTTGTTCTTGGCACGTGGCAAGGAATCTATTTTTGCGAA
>CAYRVN010000010.1:0-1648 GCA_964427675.1 uncultured Acidaminococcales bacterium | reverse complement strand
TGTTGATAAGGGGCACCTTGTTCTTGGCACGTGGCAAGGAATCTATTTTTGCGAATTTGATGGACCTCGCAGACGTAAAGTATTAGTACAAATTATTGGTGTCTAAATAAGATTGTTTTATTTTATGAGTCGCATTCCGATGGAATGCGACTTTTTTATTTAACTTTATATTTAAAAGAAAAAAGCATATGAAAAGAGAAAGCTAAATACCACGAATTTTCTGCATATTCAAAAGGAGTAAAGTAATCCCCGTCGAAATAAATATTAGATAAAGTTTTAAAGGAGAAGCAAAATTATGCTGCATGTTGCGCAAGCACGAAATGCTTATTGGGACAATGCGAAAGGCATATTAATGACATTAGTTGTTTTAGGGCATTACTTGTATGCCTATTCACAATATAAAGCAGCAAATGCCATTATTACCATAATATATCTTTTTCATATGCCAGCATTTATTTTTATTTCTGGTTTTCTCTCTAAAAGTGAAAATGCAACTTCAGCGAAATCAATTTGTAAGTTATGTCTCGTATATATAGTTTTTAATACTTCAATGATGATTTATTCTTTCATATTTGAAGATTTACCATTATCTTTGTTTACTCCATATTATTCATATTGGTATATATTAGCTTTAATAGTTTGGCGCCTTACGGTTAAACAACTCTCACAAATTCGCGGAATAACTATCATTAGCATCATTGTTGCAATGAGCGTTGGTTTCTGGCAAGAAGTATCTAATGTATTTGCACTAGCAAGGATTTTTTGTTTTTATCCATTTTTTATTTTAGGTTATAAGTTTTCTACAATAAAAATAAATGCTTTTGTAGAAAAGCGTACTAATTTTGATTATTTTAAGAGCATTATTCTTTTAACTATTACAAGCTATTTTGTTTATCTGTTTATACTTTTTTCGCCTCGACCGGATATTTTTACAATGATTGCGTATTCTAACCCAGTACTTGTAATAGCAAGGTTGTGCATATTTGCAATTGCCATATTAATGATCATAAGTTTAGGTTCCATAATACCCGAAATGGAAATTCCTTTATTGACTAAATGGGGGAGAAATTCATTAGTTATTATTCTTTTGCATAGATATTTTACTTTGATTTTTGTAAAAATATTACCTATAGAACAGTTCAACCAGGTAAATATCATCTATGCAGTTATAGCAAGCTTTTTTACATTATTACTATTGGGTCAAGACTTCATTTCCCTAAAATTATCATCATTTTTTGATAACATTACAAATACGATATTTAATGACGGAATATATAATACAAACCATCATTACTTTAAAGAAACAATTACGATAATAGGAATTATAATTTTGTTGATTCAACCAATTAAATCATTAAGTCAGTACCTTTCAAATCAAACTAAAACAAATAAGATACACACAGTTATGTCGATCGAACAAAAGAATAGCCTTCAGGATACAATAAAAATAGCTTTTATAGGAGACATGATACTTTTACAAGATCAAGTTAAAAAAGCTTATCATGAAAATACAGGTGAATATGACTTTGATTCTATGTTTAAGTATGCTATGCCTTATTTATCTGAGGCAGATTTGGCGATAGGTGTTTTTGAAGGACCAACAGCTGGCCAGGCAAATGGTTATTCCAAAGGCAATTATGACGATGGA
>CAYRVN010000009.1:0-28735 GCA_964427675.1 uncultured Acidaminococcales bacterium | reverse complement strand
GTTTTTGGAAACGAACAGTAATGCTTTGGATTGCTTGGTTTGGCATAGTATTCACATATTATGGAATTTTTACCTGGCTGCCATCCTTGGTTTATAATCAAGGATTTACTTTCATTAAGACTTTTGAATATGTATTTATTATGACCTTGGCTCAGCTGCCTGGCTATTTTGCTGCAGCTTGGCTTGTCGAAATAATAGGAAGGAAATATACTTTATCCTTGTTTCTTCTAATGACTGGAGTTGCCAGCTGGTTTTTTGGTCAGGCAGATACAGTAACATCTATTGTTACGTGGGGCTGTATTATGTCATTCTTTAATTTAGGCGCTTGGGGAGTGATCTACACATATACTCCGGAACTATATCCTACTGCGATAAGGGCATTTGGTAGCGGCTGGGCTGCAGGCATAGGACGCATGGGAGGCATGTTGGCGCCTGCTATGGTTGGTGTTCTATTGCAGAAAGGCATGAAAATGGACACCGTATTTTATATGTTTACAGCTGTACTTATTTTTGTATCATTGACAATAGTATTGCTTGGCACAGAGACTAAGCAGAAGAACTTAGAAAATATATAAAAACTTTAATAAATGCTGCAAAATAAAAGAAAACAAATTACTCATCTTATACTATTAAAAGGACAATTTAATATTTTGAGCCTGAAAATTCATCCTATATACTTGTAATAAAGTGTAAAAAGTTATACAATTTAGACTGTGAGTTATATGCTTGATTTTAAAATTGTTTTTTCGCTTGTTCTTGTTTTAGGAAGTGAGGTTCGAAATGAAGAGATTTTTCAAGAGAAATATTTCTTTACTTTCAGGCTTATTTGGAGCTGTTGTAGCAGTATTAATCTCATTATTGCATTACTATGGCAACGCATATTTTCCTGAGTTATATGGCTTCATAGCGGGGTTTATAATAATAATGTTTGCTGCTGCGGCTGTCTTTATTGGGCGAGCATTTGAAAAAATGAAGAGGACAGCTATGCTCGATGACTTGACGCAGTTATGGAATAAGCGCTATTTCAATATCAGGTTGGCCGAGGAACTCGAAAGAAGTAAAAGAAAAGGTTCCCCGCTTTGTATCGCCTATGTCGATGTTGATGATTTCAAAACAATTAATGATAAGTTTGGACATGTTGTTGGTGATTCTGTTTTAATTAATATGGCGGATATTTTTAAGAGAAATACCAGGAATCTTGATATTGTATCTCGTTGGGGTGGCGATGAGTTTGTCATAATTTTCCCTGATACGACCCCAAGATATGGCCTTCTGATTGCCAACCGCTTCAAGAAGGCTGTAGCTGCAAGCAAAGATTGCTGCTATACTACAATCAGTGTTGGCTTTGTTGATATTCATGAAGGTTGGGAAGTTGAAGATGTTTTGCGGGAAGTTGACTTCATGCTGCAAAAGGCTAAGACTATTAAGAATTCTGTTGTTGCTTCTGAGTTTAGCTGAAATCTAATAGTATTTAATTAATTTGTTGTTTTAAGTAATTCTATATGTTATAATCACAAAAAGCCTCTTTGCACTGCATAAAAAACTACAGTACAAACTGAGCAGGCGGTTAACGAAAGTTAATGCGGCTGGGCCAAAATGGCAACAGGACTTAAAGCCTGTGGGACAGTAAAATGTTCCACAGGCTTTTTCTATATTCATTTTTGTTTCGCTATCTAGAACAAATGGGAGAGATTTCTATGAATCAATTAAATGAACAAACAAAAATGGGTTTAACGACGAAGCAAGCAAAAGAACTCCAACAGCAATTTGGGAAAAATGAGCTAGTACCGAAAAAAAAGGAAAGTATTTTTCTGAAAATGTTTCGGGTTGTTTGCGAACCAATGTTTTTATTGCTGCTCGCGGCATCTGTTATTTATTTTCTTTTAGGTGAACCCAAAGATGGCGCGATTATGCTGATATTTGTTGTTGCCGTAATTGGAATTGAAGTAGTTCAGGAGTGGCGAACAGACAAGACACTGGCGGCACTAAAGGATTTATCAGCTCCGCACATCAATGTATTACGTGATGGCGAGGAACAAACAATTAGCAGTTCGGATCTTGTTCCCGGTGATATTATGTTTGTTGTTGAAGGCCTGAAGATTCCGGCAGACGGTGTTGTTTTAAAAGAGAGTACTTTACTAGTAGATGAGTCATCTCTCACAGGCGAATCAATAGGAGTTTGGAAATTAACCAATGAAGAAGTTGGGACAGATAATGCGGATTATTGGCGTAGAGACTATTGCTATGCTGGTACGCTTGTAACACAGGGTACCGGAACAGTTTTAGTTGAAAAAATTGGAACTGCAACTGAATATGGAAAAATTTGTAAAAATGTTGTGGCTGCGCCAAATTTACAAACACCACTCCAACGGCAAACCGAAAAAATGGTAAAATCCTTTGGAACATTTGCAATGATTTTGTTTGTTCTCGTTGGTATAGCAACTTACTTGAATCTACCCGACCATTCTTTTAAGGATCGAGTAATAGAAAGCATACTTGGTGGTATAACTTTAGCTATGGCGATGATTCCAGAGGAATTTCCAGTTATTCTAACGGTATTTTTATCTATGGGTGCCTGGCGTTTGGCAAGAAAACAATCGCTTGTAAGAAAATTGCCATCGGTTGAAACGCTGGGAGCGGTATCCGTTCTTTGTGTTGACAAAACCGGGACAATTACAATGAACCAGATGAAGGTGCAGGATACCTGGAATCCAACTGGAGATGACAAAAGGCTAAACAAGCTTATGGGCATGGCTTGTAAGGCTGATGCCTATGACCCTATGGAAAAGGCAATGATTAGTTTCTGCGAAGGGAATGGAATTTCTCGAGAAGAGCTTTTTGGCAGTGAACTTATTAAGGAATATCCTTTTACAAACGAAACAAAAATGATGGGTAACGTTTGGGCTCAAGACGGGAAAACAATTGTTACGGCAAAAGGGTCGCCAGAGAGAATATTACAGCTTTGTGCGCTAACGCAATTGGAGTTGGTGCATATAGAAAATAAAATCAACACTATGGCAGAACGAGGACTTAGGGTTATCGCTGTTGGTGAAATGGTTTTGCCAAATATTGATGATGTGCCGGAAAGTCTGGTGGAGTGCAAGTTGCAATTTTGTGGTGTGGTGGGGCTTACTGATCCACCAAGGGATTCTGTTAAGCAGGATATTGAAACTTGTATCAAGGCAGGAGTCAGAGTGGTTATGATAACAGGCGACAATGGCATTACTGCTAGCGCTATTGCAAGGCAAATAGGCATGGCTGACAGCAATAAAATTATTACCGGCGATGAGATTGACAAAATGAGTCCGGAAGAATTAAAAGAGAAAATCAAGGGTGTGAGTATTTTTTCGCGAGTGATTCCGGAACACAAGATGCGAATCGTACAAGCTTTTAAAGCAAACGGAGAAATTGTTGCAATGACCGGAGATGGAGTTAATGATGCTCCTGCCCTAAAATATGCTGATATTGGCATAGCAATGGGCAAGCGTGGCTCAGAAGTAGCACGGGAGGCTGCTGATTTGATTTTACTTGATGATAATTTTTCTACTATAGTTGATACGATAAAAGACGGTAGAAGAATTTATGACAATATCAAAAGAGCATTTGGTTACGTTATTGTAATTCATATTCCAATTGCATTGTCGGCTCTTTTGGCACCTTTATTAGGAATTAGTCCCACTTGTTTATTCTTGTTGCCTGTACACGTTGTGCTTTTAGAACTTGTCATTGACCCTACCTGCTCAATTGTATTGGAAAGACAACCTGCGGAAAAAGATGTAATGGAGAGACCTCCACGCAAGATGGACGAAAAACTTGTTAATATTAATAGTTTAACGAAGAGTTTGCTTCAGGGCATAGTTATCTTCGGCGCCGCCTTTGGCACATATTTGATTTTTCTTGGGCAATCTCCCGATAATGCGGCTCTAGCGAGAACAATGGGTTTAACAATTATGTTTATATCAAATATGCTGCTTGTTCACGTAAATAGTTCAGAATCGGGATTTGCTATTCAGTCGATTCTACGTCTTAGAAAAGATAAGGTTATTGCAGCTGTCAATATAAGCATTATTTTAGGGTTATTGGTAATGATTTATACACCTGTTGCAGAAGTCCTGAAGCTTGCTCAGCTTAGTTATCAACAGATTTTTTTAGCCATTGGCATCGCTAGCGTTGCGGTGCTATGGTATGAGATAGTAAAACTGACAAGATTGCTGAGGGAAAAATCAGTAAGCTCATAATCATAACTTCTAAATGCAAAGAATTTTTCAGAAGAAAGATGCTATGATTATTATCAGCAAGCTTTTACAACTAATGAAAAATAAAAAATAATAGGTCGTCATAATTTCGCCACATTTATTTGCTAAAATCCAAATACAAGAAAGAACAAAAAAGTCATTGATGACGGGGGTTATTTAAATGAAAAATATGACAAGAATGCTTATGGCTTTTACACTGGCAGTATCATTGCAAGTTGGCCTTGGAAGCACTACAACGGAAGCTTCAGCGTTGCATCTGGAAAGCTCAAAAAATTTTGTACAACTGCATAGTGGACACCATGACAATGGTAATCATTATGGTGAGTACAAGAATAAACATCGCCATTATGACAAAGACGGCAATGAGATTATTGAAGGTGTTTTAATTGGAATAGCTATTGCGGAGGCTATAGATTAATTTTTCGTATTAAAATCTTTTCGATTATTCTTAATGTAAAAGTTTCTGACGATAATGTATTAGATTCAAACTGGGCGCGTCATATCGACGCGCTTTTTTATCTTCAAAAAGCTAGCTTTAAATCAAAAAATACTTTGGCTGCGAACAGGAAAGATTATAGTCCAATGTTGTTGCATACACTGTTATTGACAATCGACATTGGGAGGACTACAATTAACGTGTTTAGGGGTTATAGCTCAGTTGGTTAGAGCGCTACATTCACATTGTAGAGGTCCCCGGTTCGAACCCGTGTAACCCCACCAGAGTATTTACCCCTCCCGAATAATCGGGAGGGTTTTTGTTTAAGTAAAAAATATTGCAATTATTGAAGCTATTAATTAAAGAAAAATTAAAGCACAAAGTATACAGTATTCATAATGCTATTTAAAGGATTTAATAGCTAAATTGTAATATAATATTATTTGTTATGTATTTTTATTAATAAAATTGCAACAAGGAGGCTTTATTATGTCAAATCAAACGGCCAACCAAGGGCCAAACGTAACATGGAAAAGTTACGCAATTTTTGTTTTTGCTATTATCTTCTTTTCAGGAATCTTCGCTGCAAGCAAAGGATGGCTGCAGGTATTTGATTTCACTGTCTTAAGTGGTGGCTTTGGTAAACTTGCGACTGCTGCCGGCGGAACTTCCAGTTTCCGTGGTGCTGGCGGTACTGGTGCCAAGGATGGGTTTTTGTTTGCACTGGAGCTTATGCCTGCGCTGATTTTTGCCATTGGTTTTATTAACGTTGTAGAAGGCCTCGGCGGACTTGGTGTTGCTCAAAAATTCATGACACCGCTTTTGCGCCCTTTACTGGGAATCCCTGGAGTATGTTCTCTTGCAATGATTGCCAACCTGCAGACAACTGATGCTGGTGCAGGTATGACCAAAGAATTGATGGATGCCGGAGTGATAAACGACAAAGAACGCAGTA
This sequence comes from uncultured Acidaminococcales bacterium, assembly GCA_964427675.1. Lineage (GTDB taxonomy): Bacteria > Bacillota > Negativicutes > Acidaminococcales > Acidaminococcaceae > RZYP01. The sequence continues at coordinate 23,088 of CAYRVN010000009.1, read as the reverse complement.
TTTTTGCCGCTTATCAGATTAGTGGCAGCGCACCTTTGACAAACTACTTTTCTTCAGCAGTCGCTATTTTTCCGGTTTTATTAGTGCCAATCATTGTGCCATTGCTTGTTATCCTTATTTTTAAGCTCATAGGTGGTAACATTGTTCGAATTTATCTTAACTTGATAGAAAAAAAGCAAGGAGACGCTGCAGATGAGTAACCAAACGAGTACTGAAGTAAAGCAAAATAGCAATGTGATAGATTTATTTGTGGCTGGAGCCTATAAAGGTTTTAATATAGCTATTAAGAATATGATGCCAAATGTTATGCTGGCTTTTATTATTATCCACGCGTTAAAAGTAACAGGTCTGCTTGATTTGATCGGTGTCTATGCTGGACCAATAATGGCTTTGTGGGGATTGCCTGGTCAGGCCATTGCTGTTATTTTAGCGTCGTTGATGAGTATGGGTGGCGCTGTTGGTGTAGCAGCAGGTTTATTGACTTCTGGGATTTTGACACCGTATGACGCAACCATCATGCTGCCTAGTATGTACTTGATGGGAAATCCGGTGCAAAATGTTGGACGCTGCCTCGGCACTTCTGGCGTTAATGCTGCACATTATCCTGTTATTATTGGTATTTGCGTATTTAATGCGCTTGTTTCAATTTGGTTTATGCGTTTAGTAATGGTATTATTCTAAGAAAGGGATGACAAGATGTTCACTTTATTGCAGCAGGCTCATGTAGTTTCACCTGAAGATTTGGGTTTGAAAGATATTTTATTATGTGGTGAAAAAATAGCGGCGATTGATGAAAAGCTAGAAATTCCTGCAAGCTGGAACGTAAAAACAATCAATTTGAATGGTCAAACAGTTGTGCCTGGCTTTATCGACAGCCACATTCACCTTATCGGCGGTGGCGGCGAAGGCGGACCTGCGACTAGAACCCCGGAAGTGCTTCTGTCCAAGGTCACCAAATGTGGCGTAACTACAGTGATTGGCTTGCTAGGTACAGATGGTAATACCCGTCATATGGAGAGTTTGCTGGCTAAAGCACGAGGCTTGGAAGAAGAAGGAATTTCGACATTTATTTATGCCGGTGCTTATCAAGTGCCAACACCAACTATTACTGGTAGTGTCCGCAGCGATATTATTCTGATTGACAAAATAATCGGGGCTGGTGAGATAGCAGTTTCTGACCACCGCAGCGCTCAACCTACACGTGAAGATTTGCAAAAACTGCTGGCAGAAGCGCGCGTTGGCGGCATGCTCAGCGGCAAAGCCGGCATTGTTGATTTTCATATGGGTGATGGAGAGCGTGGTCTGAAAGATCTTCAACATGTAATGGAGAATACTGAGATTCCTTATACCCAATGTGTTCCGACACATGTAAATCGTAATCCGCATTTATTTGAAGAAGCTTTGGAATGGGCAAAGTCAGGGGGATATATGGACATTACCTCCGGAGTTAGCCCAACTTCGGGTTCGTCACATGCAGTTAAACCAAGCCAAGCTATTCGTCGGGCTATTGACAGCGGTGTTCCCTTAAATCGCATTCTCATGAGCTCTGACGGTAACGGCAGTGTTCCTGTTTTTGATGAACAAGGCAATACCATTGGTGTAGGTGTAGCTAATCAAAAGTCGATGCTTACAGAAATTCAAGATGCTGTTCTTGAGGAAAAAATTCCTTTAAGTGAAGCAGTGCAAATCGTAAGTACGAATGTTGCCCGTGCCTATAAGCTGAAAAACAAAGGTAATATAATTGTTGGATTTGATGCTGATCTGGTTGTTTTGAACAAGGATTTATCAATACAGCAAGTGTGGGCTAAAGGCCAATTAATGGTTGAAAACGGAGAACCAATCATTTTTGGAACTTTTGAAAACTTATAAAAATGCATTATACGCCTCCGGATTTTTCTGGAGGCATTTTTATTTAATTTAAAAACAATTCAGCAGGTTAAACCGAAATGAATTTCAAAATGACCAACAATATGGTAAAATATTCTGCGTGTGTGATTTTACTTATTTTATTAAGGAGAGGATTTTTATGGTGCAGGGACCAATGCTATTGGTTATTTTAGCAGCAGCAATTTTATTTATCGTTTTAATGATTTCCAAATTTAGGGTACACGCATTCTTAGCTTTACTGTTATCGGCATTTTTAGTAGGTTTGACCGCAGGAATGGATCCAGTAAAAGTTATCGGAGCTGTCGCAAAGGGATTTGGTGGCACAGCTGAAAAGATCGGTATCGTAATTATTGCAGGTACAATTATTGGTGTTATGTTGGAACGCAGTGGTGCGGCTTTTACCATGGCAGAAACAGTGCTTAAGCTTGTTGGAGAAAAAAGACCTGCTTTAGCAATGAGCATTATCGGTTATATTGTATCAATACCAGTATTTTGCGATTCTGGATATGTTATTTTATCTTCTTTAAACAAATCTTTGGGAAAACGTACTGGCGTATCCATGGCTACGATGGCGGTCGCTTTGTCAACCGGTTTGTATGCTACACATACATTAGTGCCACCAACACCAGGACCGATAGCTGCGGCGAATGCTTTGCATGCTGACCTTGGTATGGTTATTCTGATGGGTTTAATTGTTGCTATTCCTATAGCAGGAGCTGGTTATCTCTGGGCAACTAAGTTTGCTAGCAAATTTGAAATCGAAGATACTTCAGGCAAAACATACGAGGAGTTAGTAGCTCAATTTGATAAACTGCCAGGTGTAATTGTATCTTTTGCACCAATTGTCATTCCTATTCTTTTAATTGCTTTAAAATCTTTTGCTAATTTCCCAAGCTTACCGCTAGGCAATGGCTCCTTAAAGGCTGCGATTGATTTTGCCGGTGAACCAATGGTTTCTTTGTTACTTGGCGTAGCGCTTTGTTTATTCCTCGTACCAAAACTGAATGAAGAGGTTTTGTCAGGTTGGGTTGGTCAAGGCATAACTGACTCAGCTTCAATCATTATGATTACAGCAGCTGGTGGATCTCTGGGTGCACTGTTAGCTGCAACCAAAATTGGTGATTATCTTGGTCAAAGCTTAGCTCAATTCAATTTAGGCATATTCTTGCCATTCATCATTGCGGTTGCGCTTAAGACTGCTCAAGGATCTTCTACAGTTGCTCTTATTACAACTTCGACCATCGTGTATCCGTTGCTTGATTCATTAGGACTAGGCGGTCCGATGGGCGCAGTGTTGGCTACAATGGCAATCGGTTGTGGCTCTATGGTGGTATCTCATGCTAATGATTCTTATTTCTGGGTAGTATCTCAATTTTCCGGCATGAATGTCAGTGTTGCTTATAAATGTCAGACAATGGCAACCTTAATACAGGGTTTAACTGGTATAACAGTTGTTTGGCTATTGCATTTAGTTTTAATATAAGAGAAGGTGTGATTGGCTTATGAGAATTGTAATAGCGCCAGATTCTTATAAAGGAAGTTTATCTGCCTTTGAAGTTGCAAATTCTATTGCCAGAGGAATGCTTAAAGTTTTTCCTGAGGCGGAAGTATTGAAAGTACCTATTGCTGACGGTGGTGAAGGCACAGTTGAGGCTCTCGTAACGGCAACAGGCGGCAAGATGATTTTTACTGAAGTTTTAGGACCGCTCAATGAAAGAGTTGAAGCTTGTTGGGGTATACTTGGAGACGGTGAAACAGCTGTAATTGAAATGGCTACTGCTTCTGGGTTGACTTTGATTTCAAAAGAAAAAAGGAATCCACTTATTACTACTACTTACGGGACAGGAGAATTGATTAAGGAAGCCCTTAATAGAGGCTTGCGTAAACTAATCATAGGTATTGGCGGCAGTGCGACAAATGATGGTGGTGCAGGCTTTGCACAGGCACTAGGGGTTAAACTGCTGGATGCTCAGGGTCAGGAATTAGCTCACGGTGGAGCGGCTTTAAGCAACTTGGCAGAGATAGATGTTTATGGTCTTGACAAAAGATTGAAGGATGCTACAATCATGGTTGCTTGCGACGTAGATAATCCGCTTTGCGGTGAAAGAGGGGCTTCAGCCGTGTTCGGTCCGCAAAAAGGCGCGACACCAGATATGGTTGCAGAACTTGACGCTGCACTGCAAAACTATCAAAAGATTGCCAGTAAAGCTACTGGCAGAAACATAGCTGAACTTCCAGGAGCCGGTGCAGCTGGTGGTCTTGGTGCCGGCTTGATGTTCTTTACCACGGCGAAGTTGCGGCCAGGCGTAGAAATTGTGATGGAAGCAACTGGTCTGAAAGAAATAATTGAGCACTCTGATTTGGTTATTACAGGCGAAGGCTGCACTGACTTTCAAACTGCGTTTGGTAAAGCTCCGGTCGGCGTAGCCAAACTAGCCAATCAATTCAGTGTTCCGGTAGTTTGTTTATCAGGAAGTTTAGGCAGTGGGCACCAAAATGTTTTAGATTGTGGTATTGATGCCTTGACAAATATCATACCTTACCCTATATGTTTGGAAGAATGTATGGTAAATGTCGATATGTTTACGGAAGAAGCAGCTATTCGTTTGGGATATCTGTTAAAAGTTGGTATGAGGATGAAAGCATAGCTTTAGAATTCTTTTCAATTGTATTGCAACAAAGTTGTAAAACAATAATTCTATTTATATTAAAGAGTCCAAGATTCTGTAGATTAACAGGATTTTGGACTCTCTTTTGTATCCGGTTTTACTAAATAAGTTTTTGTATTTTGGCAAAGTATTTTTAGAGACTTATTTTTGATCGAAGTTACAAAAGCACACAACAATAAACAGAAAATTTTTAAAAAATGAAAATTCTGGCAGGAATGACAGAAGTAAAATAGAAGTACTATCTATAAAGATTTTAAATTAATAATTTTTTGATGAATTATTATTTGCATAAAAGAATGCTTTCAATGTTAGTAATGTTGCGAATGAAAAAATAGCAATACTCAAAAAACATCAGCTTTGCAATTAAAGGAAGTGAAAGGCATGAAAAGAATCAAGCTTATCAGTGTGCTATTGTTTATTTTTGGTATCGTGATAGGGATGATTATGACGCCTCAATGTCTGGCATTAACTAAAGTTGTCCCGGAAAATACTAAGGATGAGATTATTGAAAAATATTTAAAAAACAGACCTCTGGATATTGTAGAAGGAGTTTGGTCTTTTTCGATAATTGGCAGTTATGGGGAAATGGCCATTACCAAAAACACAACAAAGTTTTATAATGATTGGGATTATATAGGTATAATGGTAAATGATGCATTGGGAAAAATCGGTGAAGCAAAAATTGTGTTGAAGAAGACCACTTCACCAGGTATCTACCCTGGTGGATATGTTGCTATGGATTCTCCCATTATTAACTTCACAACCTTTGTTATGCAGCAAAATAATATTATGCAATTTATTCTGCCAGTCAAAGACATCGGCTTGGTAACCTTTTTAAGAATAGATAACTTAGCAAGCACACAGCCTGAAGGCACCGGGACAGGCTTCTTTATAACCAATAATCTTGTTGCGACAAGCTATCATGTTATTGAAGGAGCAAAAAAAATAACAGTAACTCATGACAAGCAAAATGCAATAGCAACTATTGTAGCAAAAGATGTTAAAAATGATGTCGCGATTCTTAAAGTTGAAGGAATGGAACAAGTAATTGAGCCTTTGCCTTTGGGTGATCCGCGTAAAGCAAAACTGGGTCAGGCAGTAAGTACTGTGGGTTTTCCGATGCCAAACTTAATGGGTGTCAGCCCAAAAGCCGGAGAGGGGATAATTAACAGCCTTACAGGCATTCAAGATGATATCAGGTCCTTTCAGGTAAGTATACCTATTCAGCCCGGTAACAGTGGTGGTCCGTTGCTCAATGAAAGTGGGCAGGTTATAGGGATAATTAGTTCGAAACTTAATGAGTTGTATGCAATCAATTATAAAGGAACAATTATGCAGAATGTAAATTATGCAGTAAAAATATCTTATCTGATGAATGCTGCTCCTATTTCAATACAATATGCCAATAACACTGTAGTATTATCTACCCAGGAGGTCATTAGAAGAGCTGAAAATGCGGTGGTATTTGTTACAACTGAGTGATAATTATCATTATTAATATTTTATTCAACACACAAAAAGCAGGTGCTTAACCTGCTTTTTGTTTTAAAAAATATAACATAACATGAGTCTTATTAACATAAACGCACAAATAATATGTTGTTTTATGTGAAAAATCAGCATAAAACATTTGCGTTTTTGTTAAGTTATAAGTATAATCTATTAGGCGAGATATTTTGCATGACGTAAAGAATTTTGCATAATGAAAAGGATTATATTTAGGGGGAAAAAAAGTGAAGATAAGACAAACGATTGAAAAAATTCCTGGTGGCATGATGGTTATTCCTTTGTTTTTAGGTGCAATTATTAATACAATAGACCCAACTATTGCTAAAACATATGGGTCTTTCACAGGTGCTTTGATGACAGGGGCTATGCCAATTATGGCGGCCTTCTATATATGCATGGGTGCGACTATTGATTTAAAATCTACACCTACCATTTTGCGTAAAGGCGGAGCATTGCTCGGCGCGAAATTATTAACTGGCGCCATTTTGGCAATAATTGCTTCAAAATTCATTCCCAACGGAATGATTGATTCTGGACTTTTTGCAGGCTTATCTGTTTTGGCAATTGTTGCTTCAATGAATGATACTAATGGTGGTCTATATATGGCTTTAATGGGCCAATTTGGCAAGAAGGAAGATGTAGCAGCCTATTCAATTATGAGTCTTGAGTCTGGGGCTTTTTTCACCATGGTGACACTTGGGGTTGTCGGACTTGCGGCTTTTCCTTGGCAGACTTTCGTGGGAGCTATTCTTCCCCTGATTATCGGAATGATCCTTGGCAATATTGATGTTGACATGCGCAAGTTTTTGAGCCCGGCAATTCCTATTCTTGTACCATTCTTTGCCTTTGCTCTTGGGTGTGGTCTTAACTTCAACAGTTTGGTAAAAGGCGGAATACTTGGAGTATTCATGGGAATTGCGGTAGTTGTATTTAGTGGCATACTTCTTGTAATAGCTGATAAATTAACTGGTGGTAACGGCGTAGCCGGATTGTCAGCAGCCTCGACGGCTGGTAACGCTGTTGCAATTCCAGCAGCTCTCGCAGCAATAGATCCTGTTTATGCACCTATGGTACCAACGGCAACAGCATTGCTTGCAACTTGTGTTATAGTTACAGCGATTTTAGTTCCGATTGTTACAGCTTGGTATGCAAAAAGAATTAATCTGGTAAGATAAAAGTTTTATTGTATATAGAAATGACTATTACTTAGTTGAACAAGTGCCGCTACTGATTTTTGGCGGTGCTTTCGTTCATCTTGTGTAACAAAAAATAAGTTTTATATATTTGGAACTGCATGCAAAAGCATAATGTTAGTTGATATAACAGATCAAAGAGAAAAGGGGCGGTGTAATGCTCGCGACTGAACGACGCCAAAGGATTATGCAGGAAATGCATGAACATAAAGTTGTTGTTATTATTGAATTAGCGGAAAAATTGGGTGTTACGCCGATGACAATTCGCCGCGATTTGAATTTGCTGGAGCAGCAGGGCCTGGTGGAAAAAAGTTATGGTGGGGCTGTTTTGATTGAATCAAGCATCAAAGAAAACACCTATTTGACAAGAAAACAAGTAAAGACTCCGGAAAAAAGAATGATTGCCCAAACAGCGGCTGATTTAGTAGAGACTGCTATGAGTATTTATCTTGACGCAGGCACAACCAGTTACGAACTGGCTATTTTACTGGTTGAAAAGAAATATCAGCAATTAACGGTAGTAACGAATGACTTGCTTATAGCCCATATGGTATCACAAAACAGTAATTATCAGGTTATTATGCTGGGTGGCGTTATAGAGAATGCTAACGGTCTTACCTGTGGCTATTTGGCTAAAGAAATGATAAAAAACATTCATTTTGATATTTGTTTTATGGGTACGCAGGCAATTAATTCATCTATGTATGTGATGACAGCAAATATTGATAAGGTTGAGCTGAAACAATTATATTTAAAAAATTCACATATGAAAGTATTACTTGCCGATGATTCCAAATTTGGCAAATACAAACTGCACAATATTTGTGGAGTTGGGGAATTCGACTTATTAATTTCTGATAGGAATTTTACTGAGCAGGAAGCAGAATATTTTCGCGATAACAAAGTTCGAATAATGAAAGTATAAGTACTTAGTCGTCGACAGATATTTTTGAGAGGCGAAATCAAAGGTTTAAGGGCTACGGAGGAAGAAAAATGACGGATAAAAGATTTTTGATCATTGCGGATGATTTTACCGGTGCCAATGATACAGGTGTACAAATAAAAAAACATGGATTAGAGGCTAGTGTACTGCTAAAAACTGATGACTTATCACAAGCGCAGGGTTCAGTTGTTCTTGACACGGAATCTCGTGTAATTCCTGCGGAAGATGCGTACGAAAAAGTTAAAGTAGCGTTACAGGAAGCCTTGAAAGAAGGCGAGTATGAATTTTTGTATAAAAAGGTTGATTCAACCTTGCGCGGCAATATCATTGCGGAAGTAAAAGCCATGGTTGAAGTTTTTAAACCTGAACTGGTTGTTTTTGCACCAGCTTTCCCGAAAGCTGGACGGACTACGGAAAACGCTATTCAAAAGGTTAACGGTACACCGCTTTTAGATACAGAGATGGTACGTGATCCACGTAACCCGATAGCCTATGATAATATTGTAAAATTGTTGTCTGAGGGGCTGAATGTCCCTGTGACTCATCATAATCTGGAAGAAGTACGCAGAGATGCTCTAGCTTTAGAGAATGGCTATCATACCTTTGATGCAGTTTATACGTCTGATATGCAGATGATTGCTAAAAGTGTCAACGAAAATCATAAGCGTACATTGTGGATAGGTTCAGCTGGTTTGGCTGAAGGCTTTTTCGCTGAAAAATATCCGAATAATCCAGTACTTGCTATTATGGGCAGTGTTAGCGAAAGCAGCATGATGCAGATGGAATATGCGCATAAACATCATGTTCCAATCCTTGAAATCGATATGGCAGCTATTCTTGATGGGGCTGATTACCAAAAATGGGCTGCAGAAGCAATAAACATTTTGAAAAGCGGCAGTGATCTTATTTTGACGGCTGCATGTACCAAAGATGACTACCAGAAAGTACTTGATTATGCAAAGAAAAAGGATGTTTCAGGGGTGGATGTTTCTGCTCTGACGAAAGAAACTATCGGAAAGCTTGCTAGTGCCATACTTGAACAAGTCAAAGTTTCAGGATTATTTATGACTGGCGGCGATACAGCGATTTCAGTAATTAATCATTTGGGAGCGCAAGGTTCCAGAATAGATTCAGAGGTTCTGACAGGTTTTGTCTTATCACGTTTGCAGGGCGGTGCTAATGATGGACTGCCTATTATTACTAAGGCAGGAGCTTTCGGAGGCTTGAAAGATGTATATTATTGCATTTACCGCATGAAGGAACTATCAGCTTAGGAGGATTTTGCAGTGAAAAATAAATATGTTGGTATAACTATGGGCGATCCTGCAGGTGTAGGGCCGGAAATAGCCTTAAAAGCTATAGAAGAGCATAGTGAATTTAAAAATAGTACAATTATTTATGGCAGTTATGATATATTGAGCTATTATCACAAGTTGCTCCATATTGCCACGCCTATGGTGAAAATTGAAAGCCCTGAACATTTTCAAAATGATAAAATAAATATTATTTCTGTATTAGACCTTTCGTTTAAGAACCTTGAAATTGGGCAGGTATCCGCAATTGCCGGTGATGCAGCTTACCGCTATGTTGAAAAAGCAATAAGTGATGCTTTGGCTGGTAAAATAGCTATTGTAACAACTGCACCGTTGAATAAAGAGGCTTTGCACAAAGGTGGACATAATTTTGACGGTCATACGGAGATATTTGCGACACTTACCAATACCAAGAAATATACGATGATGCTCTGGAGTGAACAGCTTTCAGTAGTACATACATCAACACACTGTTCCTTACGTGAGGCTTGCAATCGAGTGACCAAAGCACGTGTTCTCGAATGTATTCACCTGGCAAAAGATGCGTTAGAGAAACTTGGCATTGAAAAGCCGCGTATTGCTGTTGCTGGTTTAAATCCGCATAGTGGTGAGGCAGGCATATTTGGTACGGAAGAAATAGATGAAATTACACCTGCAATTGAGGCAGCGCAAAAAGAAGGAATAACAGTGGAAGGACCTGTGCCGCCTGATACAGTGTTTTTAAAAGCCTACCAAGGTAAATATGACATTGTTGTTGCAATGTATCATGATCAAGGCCATATCCCTATGAAAATGATAGCCTTTGACAGCGGTGTGAATGTTACTTTGGGCTTGCCGATTATCCGTACTTCCGTAGACCATGGAACAGCTTTTGACATTGCCGGTCAGGGAATTGCTAAAGTCGATAGTATGTATTATGCTCTGAAATTAGGTAAAAAATTCCTAGGATAATAAGCAATGCAATTATTTGCCTATTCATAAAAAAGTTCTTAATACATACGTTCTTAAATATATAAGCAGCAGAGGTATTTACCTTTTTTGTAAATACCTCTGCTGCTTATATTTCATAAAAAGTTTTCAATATTTAAGTATATTGCCATAAATCTGACACAGAACAGGCCTATTATAATATTTAGTCTTGAAAAACATTATAAATCAGGGGGCATTCTTTTATGGAACAAAATAATAAGCAAAACGATAATGAACATCGAAAAAATACGCAAAAAATACAATGGCTGCGCATGTCAGTCCAGTTGATATTTTTAGCAATCCTTATCGGTGGTTTGTACAAGTATGTTAAACCTGCTTTTGTAGTTATTTTACCTTTGGCATTTTTGGCCGGGAACTTTTTTTGTGGGTGGCTTTGCCCCTTCGGCACAGCTCAGGAAATGTTTGGAAAATTAGGGTCCTTTTTTATTAAGAAAAAATTTAAAGTGTCACCAAGCCTGCAACGTTATTTGCAGTTTTCGCGTTATCTTCTGGCGACGATTGTTTTTGCACATATTGTGGATTCCTTTGTCGATTTATCCAGCATAAACGCGTACAAAACTTTTATGGGTGCTATGTCCGGCAATTTAGCACAAACAGCTGCTACTTTTATAGTGGGTACCTTCTTAGTAGTAGCTCTTTTCTTCGAACGACCTTTTTGTAATTATTTTTGCCCGGAAGGCATTAAATTTGCTTTAGCAAGTTTAACGCGGTTTTTTAGTATAAGAAGAAATTCGGATACATGTATTCACTGTAAGTGTTGTGACAAGGCTTGCCCGATGAATATAGAGGTCTCAAAAGGGAATCACGTCAGGAACGTGCAATGTATAAACTGCTTTAAATGTGTTGCAGCTTGCCCAGTTAAAGGGACACTGAATTATAGAAGGGTTAATCCGTTAAAAAGATGAAACATGGTTTATTCGTATGCTAATATTATTTAGAAAATATAAAATAGAAGGAAGCACTGTGATAAGTGCTTCCTTCTATTTTATCATAATATCAGTGAAAAAACATTTCATAAAGTGATAAGAAGATTTCAATTGTTATCAAAATAATGACAGCCCACTCAAGACGTGTGCCGCGTTTAGCATGCGCCAGGCCGGAAAACGCCTCAGATATATCTTCTAATATTTCAATTTTTTGGCGTATCTTTTCATAGCGATCTTTTAACTCAAATAATGAAGATAATTTGTCATAAAGAGTTGCCGCTTCGACGTTATTCCAGGTTATGTCGGGATTATCCAACAACATGATGTAGGAGATGGTATTGAGTTTGTAACTCAATATTCTAGCCAGCATTTTGGCTAGTTCTTCGTCAGATACCCCAAGTCTGCCCCGATTAAGATCATTTACGACAGTTTCTATGCGATCAAGCAGACTATCTACGCCAATTTCATTTTTTTCTAAGGCGACAGATTTGGCTAAAATCGTAGAAACAATTTCATAATGGTAATCACTTGCCGCATTAACAATCATAAAGTCATTGTTGATTGCCGGAGCCGGTTCCTGCTTTATTTCCAGTTTATAATCATCAACATAAGTGAAAAAATCATTGGCAATTATTTGTGGTTCTATTTTTAATATGTATTTGACTAAATCCATTATTTCATGGTGTTGAAAATTAAGAAATACCATGCTGCCAAAATGGAAAATATAAACAGTTTTATTTTCTGTGTTATTAAGAATACCCTTAAGATTGTCAGAGTGTAGTATCAGTGCTTCCTTCCATTTAAATTTGTGTGAAATGCCAAAGTGCTCGCCAATTTTATCAATATTTAACTCGTTGCATATGGAAATAGCCTTGAATTCAGCAAGCATTTTAAACTCATCCCTTTACTGTAAGTCTATTTAATATCAAGATATTATGAAACGATAGGAAATCGTTCTTAAAAAGACTTTTATTAATAGGTAATTCTGCATTTGTAATTTATTTCCTTTTCTTTGATAATTTATAATTAGAATAGGTTTTGTTTAATGTGTAAATTGCTCGCAAAATAATTGCATACCAATCAGCAATGGGATATAATTATAAAATTATTGAACTCTGCAAGATTACCGGTAAGACTTAATAACTGAGGAAATACATATGCTTGATTTGGACCGTAAAGGCAAGTTTGCTTTGTTATCAATTTGTTCAAACACACTTCTCATAATTTTTAAAGTAGTTGCTGGTATATTAAGCGGCTCTGTCAGTATCATTTCAGAAGCAATACATTCGACTATGGACCTTGTTGCCTCAATTGTCGCATTTTTATCCGTCAGGGGGTCAGCGAAACCGGCCGACAAAGATCATCCTTATGGACATGGGAAAATTGAAAATATTTCAGGCGTAGTTGAAGGCGTATTAATTTTTATTGCGGCAGGCATGATTATTTTTGAAGCTGCAAAGAAACTTTTCGAACCAGCAGAGATTGACTCGGCTTTTATTGCAATTGCCGTTATGTTGGCAGCTGCAGCGGTTAATTTTTTTGTATCCAAAAAGTTATATCAAGTTGCAAAAGAAGAAGATTCAATGGCTCTTGAAGCCGACGCACTGCACCTTAAAACTGACGTATATACATCTTTAGGTGTCGGGTTCGGTATTCTGCTAATCAAACTAACGGGCTTTGTCATGCTTGATTCTATTGTTGCAATATTAGTGGCTTTGCTTATAATTAAAGAGGCTTGGGAGCTATGCAAAAATGCTCTTGAACATTTGATTGACGTTCGCTTAACAGATGAAGAAGAAAAAGAGATAGATGAAATAATAAATAAAGTCATGAGAGACTGCGAACAGCAACTTATTGATTATCACAAGCTTAAAACAAGAAAGGCGGGAAATAAAAGACATATTGACTTTCATATTACTCTAAATCCTAATCTTACAGTCAAAGAAGCGCATGATATTGTAGGATGTTTGAAGAAAGAAATCAATTCTAAATTCACTAATAGTAGGGTTAATGTTCATATTGACCCTGATAAAGACGAAGATAAATAAGAAAAATATAAATTACAATATTTAACTGCAAATTAGAAAATAGTCACAAATAAATCACAATATTCTGTAAATTTATCCTTGCATTTTTATTTTTCGGTGCTTATAATAGAACTACAAAGAGCAGAAATGCTCTTCTGAATTAGAACGACAACACCTTGCGATAGACAGGCTTGTGATGTGGCGTAGTCCTAAGTACTTCTAAAGGCCAGGGGGCCGGGAAAGAAAAGGTAGTTCACGATTGCTGTCGAATTCTGACAGATAAAATGCTATAGGAGTTGACCAACCCAAGTACTCAGCCCCGGTTAAAGTTCCGGGATAGAAGAAACGGATGTCACGATGCTATAGTAAAAACTGAAAGAGCGAAGTGATTTGCTAACCGAGATGTTTCATAGTGGTTATTCCGCTTTGGAAAAGGTAAGGAATGCAGTCGATGGTGCAACTAACGTAAAGGGTGTCGGTGATGTGGCCCACCCTAGGTACCTTGAACGGTTTCAGGATCGGAAAAAGGGAAGTGGGAGTCCACATGGACGGGGCTATATCATTAGGGAGCGGATACAAAAGTGTCCGCTCCTGATTTTTTTGTTTTTAGGGTTATACCATCCTTTAAATTAACAGAATCTTAAAACATTTTTCGCATATAAAAAGGGTTTTTGACTTTATGAACGAAAGAATATACAACAAAGAAGCTTTTTAATATTAGTTTCGAGAAGAAGATACTGACTATTTACGGTAGATGGGGAGTGATTATATGGAAAACGAAGTTAAAGCCACAAATGATTTATCGCCAATAAAGGAATTAACGGCAGAACAACTACGATTTTATTGTGAAGAAGATTATTTTGATTTTGAAACTACTGCTACCGTAAGTCCGCTTCAAGGTATGATAGGTCAGGAAAGAGCTGTTAAGGCAGTTGAATTTGGCTTGCATACTAAAAACTTAGGCTATAATATTTTTATTTCTGGGATGGTGGGAACTGGCCGCATGACTTACGCTAAACAGGTTGTGCAGAAAATGGCTGACAAACAGCCTGTTCCGCGCGATTGGTGTTATGTAAATAACTTTGAAGATAGCAGCAGGCCACTTACTATTAGCTTGCCTGCTGGCGTTGGCAGCGTCTTTTGTCAGGATATGCAGGAATTGATGGAAAACTTAAGAAATCACGTTCCTAAAGCATTCAGCAGTGACGATTATGAACGTGAAAGAACTGAAATAATGAAGAACTTTCAGGAAAAGCGCGGAGAAATGCTGCAGGCATTTGTAGACAAGTCCGAAACCTACTCTGTTTTATCTAAGTGGTCACCAACAGGCTTTATGATGGTTCCACTCTTAGATGGCAAACCTGTTTCAGAGGAAGACTTCCAGAAATTACCTGAAGAGAAAAAAGAAAAAATCAGGAAAAACTTAGAAGCAGTTCATGATTTGGCTATGGAAGTCATACGCCAAGTTCAGGATACTGAGAAGGATGTCAGAGAAAAAATCCGTGATTTAGATAGTCGCGTCGCGATGTTTGCTGTCGGGCATCTTATTGATGAAGTGTAGGAAAAGTACAAGTATAGTGAGGACATTGTCAAATATCTTGAATCTGTACGTGGTGATGTTGTAAAAAATATTAATGACTTTAAACAGACAATTCCTCCTGAGGAAGAGAGCGTTATGTCTCTGTTCAAGAAGTCTTCACAGGAGGTTATGAAAGAACGTTACACTGTTAACCTTTTGGTGGATAATCGCTCTTGCCAAGGTGCTCCGGTAATAATTGAAACAAATCCAAATTACTATAATTTATGTGGACGTGTTGAGTATTCCAGCCGTATGGGCGCCGTAAGCACAGACTTCACGATGATAAAAGCAGGGGCATTTCATCTTGCAAACGGTGGTTTCCTGATTGTTAACGCAATGGATGTATTAATAAATCCAGGTGTTTGGGAATCCATGAAGAGGATATTGAAAACGAAGAAACTGACGATTGAAAGTTTGGGTGAACAATATGGCCTTATCGCCATGGCCTCGTTAAAACCACAGGCTATTCCGGTGGACGTTAAGGTAATCATGTTGGGCAGTACTTATTTGTATCACTTAATGTATCAATATGATGAAGACTTCCGCAAATTATTCAAGATTCATGCTGATTTTGATGTCGACATTGAGAACACTCCGGAAAATATTACTAAAATGGCAGAGTTTGTCAGCGTAACTGTAAAAAAAGAAAATCTTAAAGATTTTACAAGGGCTGCGGTAGCGCGCGTAATTGAATATATTGCAAGGCTGGGAGGCAGCCAAAATAAATTTACAGCTCGTTTTAATCAGATTGTGGAAATTCTTTGCGAAGCTGATTCCTGGGCTTCGATTGAGGGAGCAAAGATTGTTGATTATTCACATATCCAAAAAGCAATAGCCGAAAAACGGTATCGTGCTAATAAGTATGAAGAACGGATACACGAAATGTTCCAAGAAGGTGTTTATCTTATTGATACTGAAGGTACTAAAATTGGGCAGATAAATGGTTTGGCGGTCTTGGGCATTGGTGAGTATGCTTTTGGGAAACCTTCCAGGATTACAGCTAATACCTATCTTGGCCGCGCTGGCATTGTGAATATTGAACGTGAAACCAAGATGAGCGGAGCTACGCATAGTAAAGGAATATTAACTCTTAGCGGTTACCTCGGCAATAAATACGCACAAAAAATACCATTATCTTTAACTGCCAGCATAACTTTTGAACAGCTTTATGGAGGTATTGACGGTGATAGTGCTTCCAGTGCCGAACTTTATGCAATTTTGTCCAGTTTATCTGAAGTACCTTTGCGTCAAGATATAGCTGTTACCGGTTCTGTTAATCAAAAGGGCGAAATACAACCTATTGGCGGCGTTACAGAGAAAATTGAAGGGTTTTATGAAGTTTGCAAGATAAAAGGAATGACTGGAAAGCAAGGTGTTATGATTCCTGAACAGAATGTGAAAGACCTGGCCTTGAATGGAGAAATCGTAGAAGCGGTCAGGAACGGAAGCTTCCATATCTATCAGATCAGTAATGTTGATGAAGGGATCGAATTGCTTACTGGTGTTCCGGCAGGCGTTTTGGACAGTAATGGTTCATACCCTGCCAATTCGGTGCACGGGTTAGTCATGTCTAAACTGAAGACCTACCATGATGCGTATTCGGCTGAAAAAAAGGAAACCGAACATCTGGAAAATGTCAAGGATACCAACGAGGAATTTTAATCTTTGGCTGGTGCAGTAAATATTATGGACATACTGCAAATGATATATTGTAGTTATATTATGAAGGAGGTATTTGAAATGGATATTTTTGAATTTGCTTTAAAACTCGAAATGGAAAGTGAAAAATACTATCGTGAACAAGCTGAAAAAACAAGTTTTACTGATTTAAAAATTTTGTTAGAAAACTTAGCTAATACAGAGGCAAGACACTACAAAATAGTCGAAGCCTTGCGGCTGCAAAATAATGAACCATTGCCGCTGACAGAACCTTCAGTTCAAGGCAAAAGAATTTTTGAGTCTTATATAAAAGACGCAGAAGCTTTGCGCAAAGCCATTTCTATTGATAAACTTAAAGAAGAACAGATTGATGTTTATAGGGTGGCTTTGATAAAAGAAAATGAAAGCATTGCAATTTATGAAAAAATGCTGCAGCAGAATCAAAATCCTAATGCAAAATTCGCGTTAGAAACCTTGATCAAGGAAGAGCAGGCACATGCTGAAGTAATTGATGAAATTATTGATTTGCTGAACAAAGTCAATGATTGGGTAGAATCTGCAGAATTTAACCATACAGAACCGTATTGAAGGTATAAAAAAGGAGGACGGGATTTTTCACCAGCGATGGTTGATATGTGCTTTTTTCTTTATTCAGCAAAAAATGATTAAGTAATTTGAAGATGTTGAAAACGGAAAAATGGGCAGCCAGCACATGAAGAATTTAATAATATGCCTGCTTAATTCAAAAGATGATGTTTAGTGGGAGATCGTCAATGTAACATTTAAATTCTTTTGTAATAAAATATACATTTTGCTTAAATAATTAAGAAAAAAACATATTTTTTATTAAATGTTAGATTTTGTGTTGACATGAATATTGTGATTTGCTACTATGTTCAAGACGTATTCAAGAAAACTTAATAAATTACATTAAAAGTGATGATTGGGAAGAAAGACGGGAAGCGATGTTGCAGAGAGCCGATGCGTGGTGAAAGTCGGTACAAAGCCCTGATTGAGTAAATCACCCATGAACTCGTCAGCGAAAGGTTAGCTTAGTAGCATGATGCGTTACGAACGCGTTAGGTTCGAGCCGGTTGATGGACTGGTGCAAAAAAGCAATAAATCTGGGTGGTACCGCGTATTTTTATACGCCCCTATTGGTGTTAAAAGCACCAGTGGGGGCGTTTTTGATTTTGCTATAAGCCTGTTCAGGACTGGCAGGAATATATAAAAAAATAGGAAAAGAGGCAGTGGATTAGATGGAAAATATCGGAGAAAGAAATTTGTTAGAAGAAAAAACTTCAACTGAAACACCAACAAAGAAAAGGGTAGGTGTTGTTATTATTCTTTTAATCACTGTCTTGGTTGCGTACCTTGATCGTGTGAATGTTTCAGTTTTGATTGCTGACCCAGCATTTTTAGATGCTATGGGCATTAATGGCAAACCTTTTGAAATGGGCTTGTTGACATCGATGTTTGTTGCGGCCTATGGCCTTTCTAACTTTGTGCTTACTCCGCTGGGAGATAAGATGGGTGCAAGAAAAACGATGATTTTAGCGCTTGTTCTGTGGGCTGTTTCATCGATTATTGGCGGTTTGGCACAAACTTTTGCCATAATGCTGGCTAGCCGCGTACTGCTAGGCTTAGGGGAAGGACTGCACTTCCCTATGCAAGGCAAGTTCGTAAAGAATTGGTTTCCACCGCATGAACGTGGTCGTGCCAACGCAACCTGGGTCGTAGGTTTAATGGCTGGGCCCGCAATAGCAATGCCGTTTTTTACTACTATCATTCATAATTTCGGATGGCGTGAAAGTTTCTTTGTTTTAGCAATTGTCGGTATGGTTCCAATTTTTCTGCTTTGGAAATACACGACAGATAAGCCAGCTGACCATAAGGGCGTCAATAAGGCAGAACTAAGCTATATTGAAGATGCTTTGGTCAAGGAAGCAGAAGAGGAAAAACAGAAAACAAATTTCGATAAACCAAAGCTTGCGGCTACACTGAAAATGTTGGTGAATAACTACAAATTTATCTTGATTACGCTATACTACTCATGCCTCGGTTCCATTCTCTGGGGAGCAATGGCTTGGTTACCTTCGTATTTGAAGATGGCTCGAGGTTTTTCTTGGAGCAGCATGGGTATGTGGGCCTCTATGCCATATGTATTCGGTATGGTTTGCATTGTTGCTTCCGGTTATTTTGCCGACAAGTTTAATCGTCCTGCTATTCTGTGTTCTATTTCAATGCTCAGCGCCGCTGCTGGTATTTATTTGGGGGCGCAGGCGGTGGACAACACACAGGCAGCTATGTACCTTACTTTTGGCGTAGGTGCAATCGGTTTTGGTATTTCGCCAGCTTGGACAATTCAGCAAAGGATAATTCCTGCTCATGCTGTAGGTACGGCCGGCGGAGTTATGAACGGCATAACCAATATGTATTCCGCTTTGATACCGGCAATTATTGGGTGGTTGATAGCATTCACCGGTACTTACAACGCGGGCTTGATGGTTTTGGTTGCAAATGGTCTTTTTGCAACAGTGTGCGTTATGCCGCTGGTTATGAAAAAGTACTAAAAAATATTTTGTTGCTTTGTTTTAATAATTTATGTTTATAATGCGCCAGCCGCATTCAGCTCTTTGAGCAAATAATATCAAATGGAGGCTTTTATCATGAGTTACACAATTCTTTTCCCAAATTACACAATTGGAGAGGACGCTTTTAAGGAAATACCGAATGTTTGCGGTCAATATGGCAGGAAAATAGCCGTAATTGGTGGTAAGACTGCTCTCAGCAAATCACAGACGGAGATAGAAGAGGCTGTAAAGGGTTCTGATTTAGAAATCCTGGATGTTCTTTGGTATGGCGGTGATGCGACACTGGAGCATGTTGAAGAATTAAAAAATAACAAAGCGGTGCAAGAAGCAGATATGCTTTTTGGTGTTGGCGGTGGCCGCGCTATTGACACCTGCAAAATGGTAGCGCATGATTTAAAAAAACCGTTCTTCACTTTCCCAACGATTGCCAGTACCTGTGCTGCCTGCACCGGCGTAGCGGTTTACTATTATCCTAATGGTGAATTCAGGGATCTTTATCTTTCTGATATACCGACTAACCATATCTTCATTTCCACCAAAATAATTGCTGAAGCTCCGGAAGTATATCTTTGGGCAGGCATCGGTGATACGCTTGCTAAACACTATGAATCAGTTTTCTCTTCACGAAATGACGAGCTGGAACACTTTAATGCCCTCGGCGTAAATATCAGTGCTATGAGTGCAGATCCGTTGGTAAAATATGGTGAAAAGGCTATGGCAGACTGCAAGGAAAATAAGACCAGCTTTGCTTTGGAACAAGCAATTTTGGCAATTATTGTCAGCACCGGCCTTGTTTCAAATCTTGTAATCAATGACTATAATAGCGCTTTGGCACATTCTATTTATTATGGCGCTACAGCCCTGGGCGAGGCCATGGAAAAGCATCTGCATGGTGAAATTGTATCTTACGGCGTCCTTGTATTGCTCACACTTGATAAACAGACAAACGAGTTAGAACGCATTTTTAAATTTAACAAGAGCATTGGTTTACCAACGAAGCTTGCCGATCTTGATATTACAACAATGGATCAATTAGAAGTCGTTATTAATAAAGCAAAAGAAACCAAAGACTTAGCACACGTTCCTTATGAAATAACTAAAGATATGATTCGTGAAGCTGTGCTTGCTTTAGAAGATTACAATAAAAAAATGTCCTAAAATGTTTGCTAATATTTATAAGATATTTATAGGAATCCATTAATTCTTATATTGACAATTGTTAGGCTGCAGATTTACAATAATGGCAAGTAATAGTAGGCGATGAAGCCGCTATCAGCTAAGAGCTGATAGCGGCCTTTTTTTATAATTTTGCGTTGTTTAACACCGACGTTCCTGAAAAAATATTGGAGGGAAAGCCGGAATATATAATAAAAGGAGTGATAAGTATGTCGAGCAAATTTTTAGCTAGAACCATTGAGGTTTCTGAACCAAGAGAAGGTGCGTCTTTTAATGTGCTAAGCTGCATTTCCACTTCAGGAGAAAATTGTTATGATGGTGAACAAACACAACTTACAGCGGCAATGGAAATGATGTACTATCTTTCCCTTTGTCATGTGTACAGTGGTGAAATGGAGTACTGAGCCTTTTTGCAATAAAACTGGCTTATTGGTTGTCTTACTTTAACTCTCTTTGGATAAATAGTTTGCACAAAACTGTTTTAACCAGGGAGAGTATTTATTTTTTCTGGGGTTTTGCAGGATAAAAAATATTAATAGCGAAGATGAGTTTTATGCTGAAAAGGGCAGACAATAATTATGGAGTGAGGATTGCAATGACTCGGAAGATAGCTGTTTCGTACAAATCAAAGCACGGCAGTACCAAAAAATACGCAGAGTGGATTGCGGAGGAACTGTCGGCAGATCTTTTTGATGCTGAAAAAACCGCTATTAAAGAACTGTCGGATTATCATACGATTATATTTGGTGGGTTTCTTTATGCAGGCACTATATCAGGCGTTAATTTACTTACAGAAAATATGGATAAGCTTGGTGGCAAGCGTATTATTGTATTTGCTGTCGGTTGCGCACCGGAAAGAAAAGAAAACATCAGGCATGTTTTCTTCAAGAATTTTGCATCTAACATAAGAGACAGGGTTGCACTTTTTTATTTGCGCGGGGCTTTTAATTTTCAGAAACTCAATCTATTGGACAAATTTTTGATTTTTGTCTTAAAAACCAAAATAAAACACACTAAGCCGGAAAAGCTTGATGAAGACAGTAAAGGCTTTTTAGAGGTATGTGAGAAGCCAGCGGATTGGACAAATAAAGAGGCAATAAAACCACTGATAGAATTTGTAGCAAAACTTGCATAAATCAAGAGGGAGCTCATCTAGATTAGATGAGCTCCCTCTTGTTATGTTTATACTTTGTAATTAAGCTTCAACGTCAAGAATTTTGCCAGGATTTAGAATAAGATTCGGGTCCATTGCTTTCTTAATGGCACGCATTACATCAAGCTCGGCTGCACCTGTAAATTCAGCCATCAGACCTTTTCTTTTGTAGCCTATGCCGTGTTCGCCGGAAAGACGTCCGCCCAGCTTATAAACCTGGGTATAGAGTTCTCTTTGGAATATGGCAATCTTGGCTTCCCACTCTTCATGTGAAAGTTCTTCATTCTTGAGAATGTTCAAATGGATATTGCCATCGCCTGCATGGCTGGCAATGCGGGTGACCAGGTCATACTTAGTAGCAAATTCCAGGATATTGTCGATAATAACAGGTTCCTGGTCTACAGGCACGACAATATCTTCTTTGCAGACAATCAAGCTTTCAGCCCGTACTGCTTCAGCAAAAGCTTTGCGTGCTTGCCAGATTTTTGCTGAGTCAGCTACTAAAACGCTGGTTGCACCGTTCTCGGTACATAGTTCATCCAGAAGAACCATTTTTTCATCCAAGTCATCTTCATTTGTGCCTTCAACTTGAATAATGATGTAATTGCCGTTTTCACTGTCAGGCAGAGTTTCATGCAGGTAGCGTTCTACTGATTTAATTGTTATGTTATCCATGAATTCTACGCAAGTCGGCGTGATGCCAGCCTTAATGACTTTGTTAACGATGCCAATCGCACTGTCTACATCAGGGAATACAGCTAAAAGATCAATTAAATATTTTGGATTTGGAAGAAGCTTCACAGTAGCTTTGGTTATAATGCCTAAAGTTCCTTCAGATCCCATTATAAGCTGGTCCAGACAATAGCCGGTTGTCATTTTGTTAAGTCGTGCACCAAGATGAAGTACTTCTCCTAGCGGTGAAACAACTTCTATTTCGTAGACCTGGTGGCGCGTGGTACCATATTTTACTGCTTTGTTGCCGCCGGCATTGGTAGCAATATTACCGCCTATAAAGCAGCTGTCACCGCTGCATGGATCGCCGGCATAGAAAAGATCCATAGCTTTAACAGCTTTTTGTAAATCGTCTGTTCTGACGCCAGGCTCTACTACTGCATACATGGCTTCGGCATTAATTTCAATAATTTTATCCATCTTTTCCAAGCTGAGTACCATGCCACCATAAATTGGCACAGCACCGCATGCAAGTCCTGTTCCAGCACCGCGAGGGACGACGGAGAAAAGCTTTTCGTTAGCAAGTTTAACAAGCATCGCCACTTGTTCAGTGTTTTCAGCGAATACAACAACTTCAGGCATATGGTGGTATGCTGGGTCCGTTACCTCATCATGTGAATAAGGCTGCATTAATTCCGCATCAGTCAGAACATTTTTTTCACCAACGATAGCAGAAATGAGGTTCAGCGTTTCCAGGGTAATTTTTTCATAATTCATGTAAACAGCTCCTTTGTGGTT
>CAYRVN010000008.1:33420-34826 GCA_964427675.1 uncultured Acidaminococcales bacterium | reverse complement strand
TGCTTTTTTTAACGTGTTTTCTTAGTGAATTTCTTTCTATTTTCGTTCTGGGGATTTGTCATATTGGGTATATCATGATGCAACCGGCCTTCTTTTTTAGGCTCTTTCAAACTTTGATGTTCTTTTGACTCGTCACCAGGCTTGTAGGCAGTGTCAGACAGCGGAACTGAGTAGGAGGAGTGTTCATCTTGTGAAAACTCTCTTTCGCCTATATAAGTTGGGCATGAAAGCCACGCAACGCCTTCTTTTGTATCGGCTTCTACAAACATTAAGTTAAGACCACAAAAACCACATTTTGCTTCAGTTAAATCGTAAACAGTTGCTTCTTTCAAGGGCTTAACGTGCTTTTTCGTTTTCATAGTAACACCTCCTGAAAATTCTGCTTCCAATCAAATCTACATCTAACTATATGACAACATATTTTCAGAAAATTGTCAACATTCACCCACAAAATTACTTTATCTTTTTATTGGACATGAACAAGTTTCTGTCGTCATTTTTTTGTGAAGTTCTATGTTTGCTTCATGTTTGGAAGGTGGGAAAATATTACCACCAATGAATTCTCTGAGTATTGAATTGAATGGAACCTGAGAAAGATCTATTGGTTCAAAGAAAGATAAAAGTCTCATTAATCGTAGTTGAGTAGCATAGTGGGGACTTTCTCGCTGTACCTTTTTTAAAGCACTTTCCGCAAATGTTCTGAGAGCATTCATTTCATAGAGAAGGCTTGAATTAAACATAACATCGCATTCTTCCTGGTATTTAAAAATATGTTTGTTTTCACCTCGTCTTACACTGGACCATTGTGTCAAAGTTTTTTCTGGTGACAGCGACCTAAACTTTTCATCTCTTACTATTCTACGAATAAGTCTGACTTCTGTAGTTGGTACCCTGTTCATATAGTCAATATTGAGGCCAAATAAAGCACTTACATAAATTTTAAAAAATACACTTTTAGTCATGGCAAGGTTAGAGATTAAGGCAGGGTTTAAGGCATGGATGCCTTCGATAACAAGAATTTCTGATGGTCCCAGACCTAATTTGCGCGTTTTGTCAGAACGTACACCGGAAGCAAAATCAAAAATAGGAGTTTCGACAGTTTCACCTTTGATCAACTGCTCAATCTGTTGGTCCAGGAGCTTGAGATCCAGCGCTTCAAGAGTATCAAAATCATAATTGCCATCTTCATCTCTAGGTGTTTGATCACGATTCAAAAAGTAATCATCAAGCGCTAAGGGAACAGGAGTAAGTCCGTTAACACGTAATTGAGTAGAAAGTCTGTGTGAAAAAGTAGTCTTTCCTGAAGAGGAGGGACCTGCAATAAGAATAACGCGAACAGCACGTCTTTCTCTCAAAACCATGTCGGCTATGTCAGCAATTTCTTTTTCCTGTAAAGCTTCAGCCAT
>CAYRVN010000008.1:0-33320 GCA_964427675.1 uncultured Acidaminococcales bacterium | reverse complement strand
TCTTGTCGCAAATGTGTTTCAAGCATGTTGACACCTTCATTTCATAATAGAATACTTGCTAATTCTACGTTCAAGGGATGAAGTCCTTTATATGCGTCTAGATATCTTATTGATTATAGAAATATGTTTGCTATTTAACGATTTTTTCTGAAACAAAAGTAAAATGGAAATTTATACCTTCTCAAAAACTTAAATTTTTAGGATTGCCATATTACTTAACGATATTAATGTATATTAAATTGCGATGCAAATTAATGCAAAGAGTTTGACGCAATTATTCGTGAGTATATTTTCACCAACCAGATGAAGAACTTATAAAAAGTTAGCATACACAAAAATATTTTCAGAAAAAGGAATATGAGGTGATAAACGTTTAGACAAAAAACGATACAATGTGCTATAATGTCCATGCTGTGTGGAATAATTTATGAATGAACGGAGGTTATTTCATGATTAATAAGGATCGTATTCTTGCAGAATTTTTTGAATTAGTGCAGATTACATGTAATTCACGTCAGGAAAGAGAAATTGGCGACTTAATGAAAAAAAGATTGTCAGAACTTGGCGGCGAAGTGATTGAAGATGGAGCTGGTGAAATTATTGGCGGCAATTGCGGTAATATAATTGCTAATTTCAAAGGCACGTTGCCAGATGCTCCAACAATTATGCTGGCTGCGCATTTGGACTGCGTAGTGCCCTGTGTTGGCGTAAAGCCTATTTTAAAAGATGGCGTTATAACATCAGATGGGACAACGATTTTGGGGTCTGATGATAAAGCTGGAGTAGTGCCAATTTTAGAGGCACTGCGCGTTTTAAAAGAAAATAATATTTCTCACGGTAATTTGCAGATTGTGTTCTCAGTATGTGAGGAAGGCGGGCTTAATGGGTCCAAAAATATTGACAGCAGTCTGTTAAAGGCTGATTTTGGATACGAACTTGATTCTAGTGGCCGTCCTGGCAAGATTATTGTGACTGCACCTGGACAAAACAAGATCAATGTCAAAGTTCACGGCAAAACAGCGCATGCTGGTTTGGAACCGGAAAAAGGTATTAATGCTATCAAAGCAGCTGGTAAAATTTTAGCTAATGTACCGCAAGGTCGTATTGATGATGAAACGACATGTAATATTGGCATAATTTCGGGAGGTCTGGCAACCAATATTGTGCCGGATTTAGTTGAAATAAAGTGTGAAGCACGTAGCAGAAATCAAAATAAATTGGATAAACTAACCAATGAAATGCGTCAGGCTTTTGAACAGGGCGCTCAAGAAAACGGCGTTAAGGTAGATGTTGAGATTAGTAAAGCTTACAACTCATATGTTATCGACCCACAAAGCGAAGTTGTAGTCGTAGCCAAAGAAGCTGCTGAAAGAGTTGGCCTTGATGTTGATATTGCAGGCACTGGCGGTGGCAGTGATGCTAATCACTATAATAATTATGGCATCGTTTGCACAGCTCTTGGCGTTGGCATGCAGAATGTCCATACTTGTGAAGAATTTATATATGAAGAAGATTTGTATAAAACTTCTGAATGGGTACTGGAAATAATCAAAGGCGTAGCAAGATAATTACTTGGCTTAGTCATAAATTTTCATATCAATTATAGATGGGGGTACTCAAATGGGCTTAGTTATTTCATTGTTAGTTACATTTTGGGTTGGATATTTAATCTACAAAAAGTATAAGGCACAACCTGTTTTATTTTTAGGCGGTATGATTCTCATGTTTACAGCGGTTATTCTTGGTTACGGCCAAATTCTCCCGCAAAAAGCAAGTACAGGGTTAGTATTATTTGATGCCTATGAATTTATTAAAACAACTTTAAGCTCTAATGCTGCTAAGTTAGGTCTTAACATTATGTCTGTTGGTGCATTTGCACGTTATATGGACAAGATTGGTGCTTCTCGTGCTTTGGTTCGCTTAACTATTAAACCTCTCATGGCATTGAAATCTCCATATCTTGTTTTGTCAGGCACCTGGATTGTTGGTATGCTAATTGGCTTATGCATTAACAGTGCTTCCGGTTTGGCTATGTTGTTAATGGTAACGATGTTCCCAATTCTGGTTGGATTAGGTGTCAGCCGTTTGTCAGCAACAGCAGCAGTGGCAACAACGCTTTGCTTTGACTGGAGCCCGAGCGATACGGGAACGATTCTCTCAGCTGAGACTGCTGGCGTTGATCCGGTAATTTATTGGACTGATTATCAGGTTCCTATTGTCATGGTAGCCTTTGTAGTAGTTGGTGCACTCCATTATTTAACACAAAAATACATGGACAAACGTGATGGCCATGTCGTAAAACCTATTGAAGTTGAAACAACTAAGGCAGAAGAAGACACAGCTCCAGCAATTTATGCAATTCTACCTGTAATTCCTTTAGCTTTGATTCTTTCTTTCAGTTCTTTATGGATTACCTGGATTAAAGTTGACATAGTAAACGCCATGATCATCGGCCTTAGTGTTGGTATGATTTTTGAATATGTTCGTTGCCGCAATGGCAAAAAAGTTTTTGAAGACGTTCAGGCTTTTTTCGATGGTTTAGGTATGCAAATGGCTAATGTCATAACTTTGATAGTAGCCGGTCAGACTTTTGCCAAAGGCTTGATGACTATGGGTACAATTGACGCAATTATTACTTCAAGCCATAATTGGGGCTTTGGGCCGATGGGGATGATGATCGTTATGGTTGCCATTATCTCAATTTCTGCTGTTGTCATGGGTTCTGGCAATGCACCATTCTTTGCCTTTGCCGCTTTGACTCCTGCAGTTGCTACAAAAATGGGAATTGCACCTGTCTTGATGCTTTTGCCAATGCACTTTGCAGCAAGTATTGCTCGTAATTGGTCGCCTATAACGGCAGTTATTGTTGTGTCATCAGGAATGGGCGGTGTATCTCCGTTTGATTTAATTAAACGTACTGCAATACCAATGGCTGGTGCCATGTTGGTAAATATTGGTATGACTTTCTTTTATTATTACAGAGGCTAGTCCTTCTGTTAGTTAAGGAGTTGATGCTGTAATGTTTATTTGTGATTGCCATTGTGATACGCTGACGGAGTTATACAAAAAGGGTATTGCTCTTTATGAAAATGAACAGCACTTGGATATTAAAAGACTAATTGCCAATGGTGGTGGCTTACAGTTTTGCGCTATTTATGTTCCTACACCTGAAATTCGTCATTATGGTGGTTTGCGTTATACTTTATGTTTGTTAGACAAGTATAAACAAGAAATTGCTAAAATGAAGGAAGCCGGAGTAGATGTTTTCGAAGTCTTAAAAAAAGCAGATGTTGAAGAAGTTTTCAAACATAAGGCATCAACACTACTTGCCATTGAAGAAGGCGGAGCGATTGATGGCAGCCTGGAAGCTTTACGCATGTTGTATGAATTAGGCGTTCGTGCGATGACCTTGACTTGGAGCAATCGCAATGATATTGCAGATGGCATCAACGAAGAAGTTACGGGTGGTGGCCTGACTGTATTTGGTCGCAGTGTAGTAGCAGAAATGAATCGTCTTGGTATGCTGGTTGATGTTTCACACATTTCAACTAAGAGTTTCTGGGATGTTATTCAGGTAACAACAAAACCCATTATTGCTACTCATTCCAATGCAAAAACGCTTTGTTCCCATCCTCGTAATCTGAATGATGAACAAATAAAGGCTATAGCAGGTAATGATGGCATGATAGGAATAACTTTCGCTGGCCAATTTTTGGAGGAAGATTATAATGATGCTTGCATAGAAAGCGTTTATCGCCATATCGATTACATGTTGAATTTAATTGGTAATGACGATCATATAGGTTTTGGCTCTGATTTTGATGGTATTTCACATCCGCCGTACAATATCAAAGGAGTACAGGATTATGTGCCACTCGTCGAATACTTAAGAACGAAAAATTATTCCGAGGAAACCATCAAAAAAATAACGCATCAAAATGTACTGGCATTGTTAAAAAAAGTTTTATAATTTAAAAATTATCTATTTGGAGTGAAGCTGACTGATCTGCATGGGTCTTTGGCTTCACTTCTTTTATTTAATGGGAAAAGATGACATTCGCATTGAAAAGATGTTTTAAATGTTAATGTATAATAATAAATTATCTTTTCTGCCATAAAAGTTGAAATACAGTCAAGCGTTAGCGTATAATAATAGTATTATCTAGATGGTTTGTGCTTTATTGAAGAGAGGATGAAGAAAATAATGCGTATTGTTTTGACTATTGTTGGAAAAGACCGCGTCGGCATCATTGCGAGAGTAAGTAATTTGCTGGCGGAACACGGTGTTAATATTTTGAATATTAACCAGAATATCTTGGAAGGTTTCTTTAATATGGTCCTAATTGCTGATATGTCCTCTGCTGATGTCAGTTTGAAAGATTTACAAGAAATGGCTGTGCAAATAGGCAAGGAAATTGGTGTTGAAATTAAGGTTCAACACGAAGATATTTTCACAGCTATGCACAGAATTTAAGGAGGACGTTATGTTCGATATTAAAGATATCTTAGAAACTAACAGGATGATTTCCGAAAATAATCTGGATGTCAGAACGATTACAATGGGAATTAGCCTACGTGATTGTGCCCATCCTGATATCAATGTTACTGCACAGAAAATATATGACAAAATAACTAAAAAAGCTGAAAATCTCGTGAAAACTGGTGAAGATCTTGAAGCGGAACTTGGTGTGCCTATTATCAATAAGCGCATTTCTGTTACACCAATATCAATTATTGGTGAAAGCAGCGATGCAACGAGCTATGTTCCGTTGGCTAAAGCATTGGATGCTGCAGGAAAAACTATTGGCGTTAATTTTGTAGGAGGTTTTTCTGCACAGGTTGACAAAGGATATACGAAAGGTGACAGGATTTTAATTGCATCTATTCCTGAAGCACTTGCAGTTACTGATATAGTTTGTTCTTCTGTTGCTATTGGTTCTACCAAGTGTGGCATAAATATGGATGCTGTAGCCGAAATGGGAAGAGTGATTAAAAAGGCTGCCGAGCTGACTGCTGAAAGAGATGCCATAGGTTGCGCTAAACTTGTTGTTTTCTGCAATGCAGTGCCTGACAACCCATTTATGGCAGGTGCATTTCATGGCGTAACTGAACCTGAAAGCGTTATAAATGTTGGCGTCAGTGGCCCTGGTGTTGTGAAAAGAGCCCTGGAAGATGTCAGAGGGCAAGATATTGGTGCTGTTGCCGAAACAATCAAGAAAACAGCCTTCAAAATAACGCGTGTTGGTCAACTTGTTGCTCAGGAAGCTGCTCGCAGACTTAATACACAGTTTGGTATCATCGATTTATCATTGGCACCGACACCTGCCATAGGTGATAGCGTTGCCCATATTTTGGAAGAAATTGGCCTGGAAAGCTGCGGTGGTCCTGGGACTACTGCTACTCTGGCTTTATTGAATGATGCTGTTAAAAAAGGTGGTTTAATGGCTTCCAGTTATGTAGGTGGTCTTAGCGGAGCATTTATCCCTGTAAG
The DNA here is from genome assembly GCA_964427675.1 of uncultured Acidaminococcales bacterium. GTDB lineage: Bacteria > Bacillota > Negativicutes > Acidaminococcales > Acidaminococcaceae > RZYP01. Next base: position 27,829 of record CAYRVN010000008.1, on the reverse strand, counting down.
TGAAGATGCTGGTATGATTGCTGCTGTGGAACGCGGAAGCTTGACGCTGGAAAAACTTGAAGCAATGACCTGTGTTTGCTCAGTTGGTTTGGATATGATTGCAGTACCTGGAGACATTTCTGCTCAGACAATTTCAGCTATTATTGCTGATGAGGCTGCGATTGGCATGATCAACAACAAAACTACCGCAGTTCGTTTGATACCAGTACCGGGAAAAGGTGTAGGGGATGTAGTGGAATTTGGCGGCTTGCTTGGGCATTGCCCAATTATGCGGGTAAATACATTCAAACCTGATGTATTTATTGCGAGAGGCGGACGTATTCCAGCACCTATACGGAGTCTGACAAACTGATGATGAAGAAAAAGACAGCTCTTATTTTGGCTTGTCTTGAAGAAACATATGCAGGAAGTGCAACTGCGTTAAATTATAATTCGCCTTTTGAACTGCTCATAGCTGTAATTCTTTCGGCTCAATGTACCGATGAAAGAGTCAACAAGGTTACGCAGAGGATTTTCCCTCAATATAACCAACCTCAAAAGTTGGCAGAACTTTCGCAGGAAGAAATGGAAAATCTCATTCGCGATTGCGGCTTGTTCAGATCAAAAGCTAAAAACATTCTGGCTACATGCAAAAAATTATTACAGGAATACGGTGGCAGGATACCTGATAACGTCAACGATTTGATGGGATTGCCGGGTGTTGGTAAAAAGACTGCCAACGTTATCGTTAATATTATTTATGGAATTCCTGCCATTGCGGTTGACACACATGTTTTTCGTGTATCGCATAGATTGGGACTTTCAGATGGCAAAGATCCGGCAGCAGTTGAGCAAGACTTAATGAGAGTTGTACCTAAAGAAAAATGGGGAGAAGCTCATCATTGGCTTATTTGGCATGGCAGAAAGATTTGCAAAGCTAGAAGACCTGATTGTATGGAATGTATGTTGATTAATTTGTGCCCTTATGAGGATAAGAATTTTATTAACAAATAAACCTTGCATTTGCAAGGTTTATTTGTTTTGAACATTTGTACTTTTAAGGCTTTTCATAGACTAGCAATAAAATATATGGTAGAATGTAAAAACTATATGCATTTTAAAGGAGTAAGTAACAATGATTATGACACAAGGGCTAACGCTGCGATTCGGCAAGCGTGTGCTGTTTGAAGATGTAAACTTAAAATTCACGGAAGGAAACTGTTATGGTTTAATCGGTGCAAATGGGGCCGGAAAATCAACGTTTCTAAAAATTCTATCTGGCGAAATTGAGCCGAGTGCAGGAGATATTGTTATTGATAAAGGGCAAAGACTTGCGGTTTTAAAGCAGGATCAATATGCCTTTGATGAATATGAAGTATTAAAAACAGTTATAATGGGTCATAAAAGACTTTACGACATTATGGTGGAAAAAGACGAACTTTATGCAAAACCTGATTTCAACGACGAAGATGGCATGAAGGCCTCTGAATTAGAAGGAGAATTTGCTGAACTTAACGGCTGGGAGGCAGAGACTGAAGCTGCCAGATTATTGGCAGGTTTGGGTATTCCTGTTGAATTGCATGATAAAAAAATGGCAGAACTTAGCGGTAAGGAGAAGGTCAGAGTTCTCTTGGCACAAGCATTGTTTGGAACACCTGATATCCTTCTTCTGGATGAGCCTACCAACAACTTGGATTATAATTCAATTGCTTGGTTGGAAGATTTCTTAGCATCTTTTCCTAACATAGTTCTTGTTGTTTCCCATGACAGACATTTCCTTAATCAGGTTTGTACTCATATTGCTGATTTTGATTTCGGCAGTGTACAAATATATGTTGGTAACTATGATTTCTGGCAGGAATCAAGCCAGATGGCTTTGCAGCTGGCCAAGGACGCCAATAAGAAAAAAGAAGATAAAATAAAAGAACTTCAAACCTTTATTCAACGATTCAGCGCCAATGCATCAAAATCAAAACAAGCAACTTCACGTAAAAAACTTCTTGATAAAATTGAACTTGATGATATAAAACCTTCAACCAGACGCTATCCTTATATAAATTTCAAACCTGACAGAGAAGCAGGCGATGAGATTTTATTTGTGACCGATTTGTCGAAAACTATTGATGGTGAGGTTTTGTTCAAAGATTTAACCTTTACGCTTTCTAAAGGTGACAAGGTTGCATTGGTTGGTGGCAATGGTCAGGCACAAACTGCTTTGATGCAAATCCTGATGGGTGAAATGGAACCGGATAGTGGCGAATATAAATGGGGTGTAACAACCAGTCAGGCTTATTTCCCGAAAGATAACAGCAAATATTTCACTTCAGAGGAAAATCTGGTTGATTGGCTTCGTCAGTATTCTGCTAATCAAGAAGAAACATTTTTACGCGGCTTCTTAGGTAGAATGCTGTTTTCTGGGGAAGAAACCCAAAAGGCCTCCAATGTTCTTTCTGGTGGCGAAAAAGTGCGCTGCATGTTTGCAAAGATGATGCTATCCGGAGCGAACGTGCTGCTTCTTGACGAACCTACCAACCATCTTGACTTGGAATCAATTACTTCGCTTAACAACGGTTTAAAAGATTACACTGGGACTCTGTTGCTGCGTTCTAATGATCATCAGCTTTTATCAACTGTTTGTGACAGGATTATCGAATTAACACCAAATGGTTATCTTGATCGTAAGTACAACTATGATGAATATCTCTCTCACCCTGAAATAACGGAATTGCGAAAAGAACTGGGAGCAATTTAGAAGAATAATCATGAGTTAAAGAACTGCCTGACTTTAAAAAGTCAGGCAGTTCTTTATAGAAGTGCAGAATTTTAGAAAGCATTGCTTGTTTGAACACGATTTGAACGCGTGCTATAATAAAATTACTTTGGATTTACTATTGTGAGGTAATAATGGAAAACGTTTATGATATAATTGCTGATTTTTATGATCACGATGAAAACTGGAATATGTTGCTGCGCCGTGAATACGCTGAAGGTTATATCCGTAAAGAAGCCTGGAAAGGACTAAATGACCGTCAGCTGCAAAAAAAGTGGGAACAGATAATGATGTTATGTCTTTACCTGGGTTATGCTGAAACCTTCCTGGGTGATATGACAGATGATGATTTTATTGATGCTATAGCATGGTGTGGCAGGAATATTTCTGATTTTAAAATTTCTTATGACAATGTAAAATTGTTTTTAGATACATGTGGCAGTCTTTTTGTTTATTTAAAGAGTAAGAATGCTATTACCAGTGCCGTTGCCCCCAAGGTTGCAGCTGAAAGACTGCTGGGCGATGACTCAGTATTGCGTGTAATCAATGAAAATGGGAATTTTTTACCAGGAGAAGGCTTTGATAATAAATTCTTGACACCTAATGCACCTGTAAAAATATTTTTAAATATTGGTGATATGCTGCAGCAATTGCTTGATGAACTTCATGCTTATTTTCAAGATAGAGAATTTAATATGGATTTGGAAAGGGCGGTTTTCCTCTATCATGGAATTTTCCCTGAAGATCAAAGTGAAGAAGTTGCTGAAAGCGATGAGTTTTGGCAATGTTTCTGGGATTACTTTTTGTTTGACTATCACCTGCTGGCAGATGACAAGACTCCTCTGGAACACTTCTACGAACATGGTTCAGCCTCCAATCAAGAACTTGTGGCAGAACTAATGAAAGCTCGTTTAGCTGTTTTTTCAGTGAATGGCATCAATGAAGATAACATGTATATTTGCACCGATTTTCTCACTGGTGAAAAATATGCTTTGAATCTACCGATTGAAGAAGATTTTGACACTAAAGATATGTTATTTGTTGGGCATTGTTTTTATAATAACACTATGGTTATGAATTATGTGCGTTGCTTTAAAATAGGAAAATTGGCAGGCAAAAGATTATTGGAAATGTTAAAACACTGTTATGAATGGTACAAGATTCAGGAACCAGAGGCACAATGGACAGATTTTGTTGCACGTCATCCAATGCTCGTGCGACATCTTACTTACATATATTCCGTTTATGTCAAACTTGACGGATTTGCCTATGAAACCAGTATTGCAGGTTATAAACCGCCTGACATCACTACAAAGGATGAAGTAACAAAATGTATAACCAGTATGATGACAGCTTATCATTTTTCAGGCAGGGATATTAATTTAGCAACTCGTTTGTGGAAAGATTTTTCTTGCCATGAAACTAATACCATTAATAAACCTGAAGTTTGGGCTTCTGGCGTAATTGAAAATTTCGTCAGGTTAAATGGTGTATACAATTATTCCGAAGAAAAAGTTGCAGAAATGTGTTGGAATGTTCCAGTAACTGTTTTGCGTAAAGTTGCCGATAAAATAAAAACAGCATTGCATATCGAAAAGTATGACCCGCGTTACTGCAATGAAGAAGGTTTTTTGTTGATGATGTTTTCGTCATAAGGAGAGAATAAAATGATATGTAAAAAGTGTGGCTTTGAATATGTAGACAATTTGAAAGAATGTCCTAACTGCCAGACTCCTAATGAGCCAGAAGAAGCTAAAGTGCTGCAAGCTGACGAAAGGGATACCTTCACGGGGATTACTATTGAAGAAGCTGAAGGCACGGAAAGTAAAAGTTATAATATTAGTTCTGATGATAACAAAGAAGATGGTTTTAAAGGAACGCATGTATATCATACCAGCGTTTCTGTAGGAAGCTTCGGCTTTCTTTGGCAGCTGCTTTTCTTGATCGTGGTTGCTGGAATTGTTTTCATTTTACTTCCCGCTTTTTTGCTTGTGTTTATGGCAATAGCTGCATTGTTTTTTATATTGAGGTTGTTTAGATAGTCGTTATAAATGCAAAACAGACTGTATTTAAGGAATGATCCTTAAATACAGTCTGTTTTTTATGTATTAATTTTTTGGTACTTCAAGAATAGCACCTTTGCCGGCTGAAGAAACCAATGCAGCGTAGCGTGCAAGATAACCGGTTTTTACTTTGGGCTCCGGACGTACCCAGTTTTGACGGCGACTTGCAAGTTCTGCATCTGACAAAGCAACATTAAGTTTTCGTCCTGGTATATCAATGTTGATAATATCGCCATCCTGAACAAGCGCTATATTGCCGCCCTCAAAAGCCTCAGGAGAGATGTGGCCAATGCAAGCGCCGCGAGTAGCACCGGAAAAACGACCATCTGTCAAAAGAGCTACGTCTTTATCAAGACCCATTCCTGCTAAAACAGATGTAGGGTTAAGCATTTCTCTCATTCCCGGACCACCTTTAGGACCTTCATAACGTATAACAATGACATCGCCGCGATTTATTTTTTTGGCGAGGATTGCTTCTATCGCCGCATCTTCAGAGTCATAAACTTTTGCTGGGCCCGAGTGTAGTAACATTTCAGGTGCAACAGCACTTTCTTTGACAACACTGCATTCTGGCGCAATATTGCCAGTTAAAACGGCTATACCGCCGGTTTTACTGTATGGATTCTCGACGGAGTGTATGACTTCCGGGCGTTGAATTTTTGTTCCTTCAAAATTTTCCCCTATAGAATTACCTGTAACTGTCAGAGCTCCTTTGTTGATCAGATCCAATTTATCAAGTTCAGCCATTACCGCATTGATGCCACCGGCCTCATATAGGTCGACAATGTGATATGAACCGCCGGGGCTTAGTTTAGTGAGGTATGGGGTTTTCTTGCTGATTTCATCAAACAAAGCCAGTGGCAAAGAAATACCAGCTTCATGAGCTATTGCCGGCAAGTGAAGTGCCGTGTTGGAGGAACCACCGATTGCCATATCGACAGTTATGGCGTTCTTAAAAGCATCTTCTGTCATAATATCTAAAGGACAAATATCCTTTTCAACTAAATCCATTATGCGTTTCCCAGCAGTTTTTGCTAAGTTGATGCGTGCGCCATAATAAGCAGCGGGAACAGTGCCATTTCCCGGCAAGCCCATACCCAAAACTTCTGTAAGGCAGTTCATGGTATTTGCGGTAAAAAGGCCTGCGCAGGAACCACAACCAGGGCAGGCATGCATTTCAACATCTTTAAGTTCTTCTTCCGATATTTGTCCTGCTTCGTAGCGCCCTGCAGCTTCAAAAGCGGTACTGACACTTATATCAACACCATTGCGTCTTCCTGGCAGCATAGGGCCGCCACTAATTACTATTGCTGGTATATTCAAACGTGCTGCTGCCATTAACATGCCAGGCACAATTTTGTCACAGTTAGGAATCAGGACAAGACCGTCGAAGGCATGGCCTATAGCCATTGCTTCAATGCTGTCAGCTATTAGCTCACGACTGACTAAAGGATATTTCATACCCTTATGCCCCATAGCAATGCCATCACAAATACCTATAGCTGGAAATTCAATTGGCGTTCCACCATTTTCAAGAATTCCATATTTAACAGCTTTTGCGATCTGGTCAAGGTGAATATGGCCTGGAATAATCTCATTCTGGGCATTTACAACGCCTATAAGAGGGCGTTTCATTTCGTCATCAGTGTAACCCATTGCATAAAATAATGAACGATGGGCGGCACGCGTAGAACCGTATTTGACCTCATCACTAATCCTTTTCATCTTAATCCTCCTAATTATACAGATAATAAACTTATGCTGAAATTCTACTGTATATCCTTAAATATGTCAACGAATTGAGGTTTAATTTTTGTGGAAGGAACTAATGCTTTCTCCTTGCGCACACAAATTCTGCGTTGGATTAATGACATGATTAATGTTATAATGAGCTGAAAATAGAAACAATTTCGTAGGAGGTTATTTAGAATGAAAACCCGATTAACAACTTTACTTGGCATAAAATACCCAATAATTCAGGGCGCAATGGCCTGGACATCTGATGCAAATTTGGCTGCCGCAGTTTCCAACGGCGGCGGTGCAGGAATTATCGCTGCCGGTGGACGCACAAGCGAGTGGGTGCGTGATGAAATTAGAAAAGCAAAAGCTTTGACTGATAAACCATTTGGTGTGAACGTTATGCTGATGGCACCAAATGCATCTGAAGTAGTTGAGATCGTTTGTGAAGAAAAGGTTGCTTTTGTTACCCTTGGTGCTGGAAATCCTGTGCCACACATACCTGCTTTTAAGGCAGCTGGTGTTAAAGTAATCCCGGTCGTGCCTAATGTGAAGCTTGCAGATAGGATTGAAAAAGCTGGCGCAGATGCAATGATTATTGAAGGCATGGAAGGCGGCGGTCATATCGGAACGCAGACTACCATGGCATTAATGAGCAATGTATTGTCTGTTCCACATAGCATACCGGTTATAGTTGCTGGAGGTATTTCAGATGGTAGAGCGATCGCAGCAGCACTACTGATGGGTGCTGATGGTGTTCAAATTGGTTCTCGCTTTATCCTTACAACTGAATGTCCTACTCACCCGGCAGCAAAAGAAGCAATTTTAAAAGCTTCTGATACTGATTCTGCCGTTACCGGTTTCTCCAGGGGATCAGCAGTACGCTGCCTGAAGAATGATTTTACCGAAGAATTCCTTTCACTGGAACGTGCCGGAGCTCCGCAGGCAGAACTTGACAAGCTAGCTACAGGTACTAACCGTATGGGTGCGGTTGAAGGAGATATAAAAAGAGGCGCAGTTTTGGTTGGACAAAGCTTGAATGTTTTAAAGGATATTTTGCCATGTAAGGAAGTAATTGAAAGACTGGTCAGCGAAGCAAAGGCAACGTTGGCCAAAGCAAAAGACATAGAACTTTGATTTTAAAAAAAACGAGGTATGTCGTATAAAGTATATGCGCATACCTCGTTTTTTTATTTAGCTGTGGTAATTTGTTCGTGATGACTTAGTGTATTTTCAATAGTTGTGTGATCCGGAGTGATATAGAAAGTTTGTTGATTTGTATAAATTACAAAGCCTGGCTTAGCACCGGAAGGTTTTTTCACAAAACGCTTCTCAGTACAGTCGACAGGAACATTTGAAGAATTACGTGCTTTGCTGAAATATGCTGCTAAACTAGCGGCGGTATTAATTTCAGCCTCTGTTGGCTTGGATAAAGATGTTTTTAAAACAACATGAGAACCAGGGAACCCTTTAGTATGAAACCAAAGGTCGTGTGGCTTGGCAATGGTAAATGTTACAAAATCATTCTGCCTGTTATTTTTGCCTACATAAATAACTGTGTCATGAGAAATTGAAATTGATAAAGGAGCCGATTTTGGCAGAGCGGCCTTGTTTTTACCTTTTTTGTTTTCCGAGATAATACCTTCATTAATTAGTTCCTGCTTGATTTCAGCAACTTCTGTTTTATTTGTGGTTGTTTGCAACGAGAGATCAATAGATTGCAAATATTGAAGTAAATCATTTGCTTCCTGTCTTTGCTTATTGACTTCATCTACGGCTCGTTTATATTTGTTATAGCGCTTATAGTAATTCTGAGCATTTTCTACTGGAGTTAAAAGGGGAGAAAGTCGTATTTCCAACTTTTCATTAGTGTAAATATTGTTAAGGATACAGCTATCCATGCCTTTTTTTAGAATATAAATATTTGCCATCAGCGTGTCGGCAATGATTTTTTGACTCTCTGCGCTTTCGGCTGTTTTTAAATCTGATTCCAGTACGGCTATTTTTTTCTCCGCTCTTGCGATAGCGCCGGAAATAGCTTTTTGCAAAAGGTATTTTTCAGGGGATTGAATAGGAATTAATTTTGCGGAAAAATTGATTGCGGTATTGATGTCAGCAAATTCTCTTATAAGGAACTTTGTTTTGTCAAGATGAACTGGTTTTGTTAAAACAATTGTGTTCATGCGGTTTGTGTTTGTCAGAATGCCATAAACAGGTAACTTTTTTACGAGAAGTTCCTTGGCATTATTTTGCATAGCAGTCAACTCTGCCACGAAAGTATTTTTCTTTTCAACAGGAAAATTGATAGAATCAAGGCTTATATTGCTCCGATGTAAAAGCTCTGAAGCAGTAAATTTACCTATGCCGGTTGTTGCTGTAATGACACTTTGCAGGACATTTTTGAAGGGATGCTTGATAATGGATTCAACAATGTCAGCAGGTGCATCGTAAAGGAAAGATAAGCCACTTTGTTCTGGCGGATTGTTATAGGGATGATTTGGCAAAATTTGCCTGAAAGTGCATATGTTTTTACTTATATGTTTAAGCGCATCAATTACAATTTCATTTTCAGTAAATACTATATTGCTATTTCTACCCGTTAATTCGAAAACAAGTTTTTTGGTTATTATTTGTCTGGCAGGACCGATAGAATCTATTTCCATGTTAATAACACGATCCAAACCTGATTGCTCTATTTTACTTATGCGACCGTCTTCCAGATGTTTGCGAAGCAACATGCAGAAGGCCGGAGGTTTGTCTGGATTTTCGGGGCTGTTATCAGGTATATATAATAAAGGTGAATCGCCACTGAAATCAGCGAGCAGAGAAAAGGTATCTTTGCCATTTCTGATTATGAGCATTAGAGATGCTGGTGTTGGCATGAATATTTTTGCAATCTTACCGCCAATAAGAGCTGTTTGAAGATTTTTTGTAAGGATATGAAGAGTTATGCCTTCTAAATTCATAATAAACACCTTCGTTCTGTCCAAAATATTTCGATAATATTTGCGTCAATTCAATTGATATTATATAATAACTTGATAAAGTCCTATTAATTTATGACAACCTAAGTATAATGTGTTCTGTATGATTGGTCAAACTTATCCCTTGGATAAGAATCTTTGCTCATACAATAATTTCATGTTGGTAAGGTGGAGACACTAATGAAAATCTTTGCTATTGTGTTTTGCTTATTATTAACGTTTTCGCAGCAAACCTCTGCTATGCTTGCTATAAGTGACCAAATGATTGGAGCTGCTCAAGAATATGGTAGAAGCAAAACGACTATCGCTGCAAATGAATTGCAAAAACCCTGGATTGTTAATGAGGATCTTAGAGAGAACATCTATGCTGATGTTGAAAGTATTATAGTCTATACTCCTTATTTAATAGTAGCTATGGATGCGCAAAATAAAGCAAAGGCTTTTGAAGAAATAAAACTTGAAGATAGCAAAAATTTGGCTGCTGGCTACGATCAAGCGCTTGTAATCGGTGCCATAATTGATGCACCTGAGAAGATTAATCCAGTTAATTTGCAGGTGATATTACTACAAGGCGACAAAAATCTGTCACCTTATTATGGCGAATTGATTACTGCGTCTTCTACTGAAAAAGTTATTGAAAAAACAGCTGAACGAAATAAAAGTATTGCGGACGTTCAGCCGGAAGCAGATAAAACTTTGTTGCCTTTAGATAAAGGAAAAGCAGTTCAGGCTGCCGTAAGCGATAAAATAAGCATAAAGATGCCTGTTTGGAATTTGCAATATTATTTTTATTTTGATATTTCTCAAGTTAATACAACACTGCCAATGATAATTAAAATTGAGGATAAGATCGCAGGGGAAAGAGAATTCAGGTTTCATTTGGGCAATATGAATTAATTGATGATCACAAATGACGGGAGGATTTAGTTTGCTAAAAAGTATGACAGGCTTTGGACGTGGAGAGTATAACGATGAGAACCTATCTTTCGTGATTGAAATGAAGACAGTTAATCATCGATATAATGAGGTAGCAATCAGGCTGCCGAGATTCTTAAATGCATTAGAAGATAAAATTCGCAAAACAATTTTGAATACTGTTAGCCGTGGTCGTGTTGATGTTTTCATAACAGCTGATTATAGTAGCGCTGAAGGTTGCAGAGTAAAGGTTGACAAAGCTCTTGCGCTTGCTTATCACGATGCTTTAAGAGAAGTATGCGCGGCAGTAGGCTATCCTGATACTAAATTATTGGAACAGGCAGAAATCCTCTACATTTCGCGTTGTCCTGAAGTAATATCCGCAAAAGAGGGCTATTTCGATGTAGAAACATTATGGCCGAAGATTCTTATTGCAATCGAAGCGGCTTTGAATAATCTGGTTGCGATGAGAACAGCAGAAGGTTCTAACATACAAAGTGACTTGGTTGCTCGCGCAGACCTTATTGCTGAGAAATTGAAGATTGTTGAAGAAAAGGCTCCCCAAGTTGTGCTTGATTATGATAAAAGACTGGGCGAACGTATTAATGAATTGCTAAAAGATTACAGTCAGGAAGTTGAACCGGAACGACTTATCCAGGAAGTAGCAATTTTTTCTGATCGTGTTAATATTACGGAAGAAATCGTGCGTTTGAAAAGTCACATCAAACAATTCAAGTCAATGGTCAATAGTGAGCAACCGGTAGGTCGTAAAATGGACTTTTTGATTCAGGAATTTAACCGCGAGGCTAATACGATTGCTTCAAAAGCCAATGATTTTACAATTACCCAGGTTGTTGTTGAAATTAAAGGCGAAATTGAAAAAATCAGGGAACAAGTTCAGAATATAGAATGATTCGGAAAGGGTGAGCTTATGGATATGAAGTTAATAAACATAGGATTTGGAAACATTGTTGCCGCACACCGAATCATTGCGATTATTGGTCCGGAATCTGCTCCAATCAAACGTATTATTCAGGAAGGTAAAGAGCGCGGTGTAGTTATTGATGCCACTTATGGCAGAAGAACACGTGCGGTTTTGATAGTTGACAGTGGCCATATAATTTTATCGGCCATACAGCCTGAAACGATCGCTAACCGATTATATCAAGCTGGTGCAGAAGAACAGGAAGAGACAGTACAGGGGGAGGATGAAGAATGAAGCCACAAGGAGTTCTCTTGGTTTTATCAGGACCCTCTGGTGCCGGCAAAGGTACAATTTGCCAAAAATTACGCGAAAATCGCAATGATCTTTCTTATTCAGTTTCAGCTACGACACGTGCTCCCCGCAAAGGAGAAGTTGACGGCAAAGATTATTTTTTCTTAACAATTGATCGCTTTAAAGAAATGATTGCTAACGATGAAATGCTTGAATATGCTGAAATTTATGGTAATTATTACGGAACCCCAAGATCGTACGTGATGAATATACTTGATCAGGGAAGAGATGTTGTACTGGAAATAGACCCGCAGGGAGCACTTCAGATAAAAAAACGTTTTCCAGATGCTGTTTTTGTTTTTATAGTACCTCCATCACTTGATGAATTGACAAAACGCATATATAAACGCGGAACTGATTCTGAAGAAGTAATCAAACGCAGGTTAAGTGCTGCAACATCTGAACTTGCATATGCCTCGAAATATGACTACATTATAGTCAATGATGAGGTGGAAAAAGCTTCTAAGAAAGTAAGCAATATTATTGATGCAGAGCGCAATCGCGCTGTGAGAACGTTCTTTATCGTAAATGAAATATGCCGAAATGGCACATGTGAGGAGTAGTGAATAATTATGTCCATGGTTAAACCTTCAATTGATTATTTGGCAGAAAAGGTTGATAGTAAATATACTTTGGTGATTCTTAGTGCCAAGCGCGCAAGAGAACTGCTGAGCGGAGCTCAAAGCCTTGTAGAGTGCAAATCTAACAAAGCTGTTACGATTGCTTTAGAAGAGATTGCTAGTGATAAGATTACATATGAACGTACAAAAACAGGTATTAAGTAGGGGGAACTCAGAGTGTTGAAGGGAAAGAAAATTGTTCTTGGAGTAACTGGCGGAATTGCTGTATATAAAGCTGTTGACTTGGTAAGTAAATTACGCAAGGAAGGGGCGGAAGTGCGTGTTGTGATGACCGATTCCGCTGCAAAATTCGTCACCCCTCTTACCTTCAAGGAAATTAGTGGCAATCCCGTTGCTGTTAGCATGTGGGCAGAAGCTCATGAGTTTAATGTTGAACATATTGCTTTGGCTGATTGGGCTGACTTCATGATAATAGCACCTGCAACAGCTAATATTTTAGCTAAAGCTGCTAATGGCATTGCTGATGACTTGTTGTCTACTGTTATATTAGCTTCTAAAACTCCGATAATTCTTTGTCCTGCTATGAATTGTCAGATGTACGATAATCCTATAACACAAAATAATTTAAAAAAATTGGCAGATTATGGCTTTATCGTCATGCAGCCAGCAACAGGCTATTTAGCGTGTGGAACAACCGGTGTAGGACGTTTGCCTGAACCTGCTGAAATTATTAGTTTTACCAAAAAGTTTATTTCTCATAAAGAAGGCGACTTAAAAGGACTAAAGATTTTAGTAACAGCTGCAGGCACTCGGGAACCAATTGACCCAGTCCGCTTTGTAGGTAATCGATCTAGCGGTAAAATGGGTTATGCTGTGGCCCAGGTTGCAGCAGAGCGTGGTGCTGATGTTGTCCTGGTATCCGGACCTTCTTCGCTAAATCAGCCGCCCAATGTTGAAGTTGTAAATGTTGAAACTACGCGTGAAATGATGGAGGCTGTTTTAGCTAAATATGCCGAAATGGATATTGTGATAAAAGCTGCCGCAGTTGCTGATTATTGTCCGCATGAAGTTGCTGAACAAAAAATCAAGAAAGCTACTGATGATGCTTTGATTATTGTTCTCGACAAAAACCCTGATATTTTGAAAAAATTAGGTGAGCTGAAGACGAAACAATTTTTAGTTGGTTTTGCTGCTGAAACACAAAATTTACTGGCTAATGCAACTGATAAGATTAAAAAGAAAAACCTCGATATGATTGTAGCTAATGACGTTACTATGGCCGGAGCAGGTTTTAACTATGATACCAATGTAGTAAAATTTCTTTTCCCCGATGGAGAAGTAAAAAGCCTTGAAAAAATGTCTAAGCTTGAAGTTGCTCAAGTCTTATTGGATGAGGTCAAAACTGCAAGAAATAAATAACTTGTTATTTTTCATTTAATAGTTTATAATGATGCCTGTAATTTAATATGGACTCATCAAGAGATAGTGGAGGGAATGGCCCGATGAAGCTGCAGCAACCATTGGTTTTGCCAAAACGGTGCTAAGTCCTGCAATGAAAATTGTGAGATGGGAAGAAAATAGTTTTAAAACTTGACGCTCTCATTTTTGAGGGCGTTTTTATTAGTTTCAAAATCAGAAGGGAGAACTAAATGAAAAAATTATTCACATCAGAATCTGTAACCGAAGGCCATCCTGATAAGATTGCAGATCAAATTTCTGACGCGATATTGGATGCTGTACTCGAACAAGACCCAATGGCACGTGTTGCTTGCGAAACGCTTGTTGCAACAGGTCAAGTACACATTGTAGGTGAAATAACAACAAATTGTTATGTAGACATTCCCAAGATTGCAAGAGAAACTATTGTTGAAATAGGTTATGATCGTGCAAAATATGGTTTTGACGGCTATACCTGTGGCGTCTTGACTTCCATAGATGAGCAGTCAGCCGACATCGCGCTTGGTGTTGATAAAGCGCTGGAAGCAAAAGCCGGAGAGGCGGAAGAAGAAAGTTCCGTCGGTGCTGGCGATCAAGGAATGATGTTTGGTTATGCAACAAATGAAACAGAAGAATATATGCCGCTGCCTATTTCTTTGGCTCATAAGTTGGCACGTCAACTTGCAAAAGTACGCAAAGATAAAAAACTTGATTATTTACGACCGGATGGAAAAACTCAGGTTACAGTTGAGTATGAAAACGGAAAACCTGTACGCGTTGATACAATTGTCATATCTACGCAGCATAGCCCGGAAGCCACTACTGAGCAGATTGAGAATGACTTAAAGAAGTATGTGATAGTACCGATTGTTCCGGCAGAAATGCTTGATAACGAAACTAAATACTACATAAATCCGACAGGACGCTTTGTTATAGGAGGTCCACAGGGCGATTCCGGGTTAACTGGCAGAAAAATAATCGTCGATACTTATGGCGGCATGGCTCGTCATGGTGGCGGAGCTTTCTCTGGCAAGGATCCAACAAAAGTTGACAGAAGTGCAGCCTATGCAGCCCGCTATGTCGCCAAGAACATTGTAGCAGCAGGCTTAGCAGATAAATGTGAATTACAATTAGCCTATGCAATAGGCGTTGCTAAACCGGTGTCCATATCAGTTGAGACCTTTGGTACAGGCAGGATCAGCGATGAGAAGATTATTGAGCTTATTAACAAGAACTTTACTTTGAGTCCGGCAGGCATCATTAATTCCTTGGGTTTGCGCAGACCTATCTATAAGCAAACGGCTGCTTATGGTCATATGGGACGTACTGACATTGATTTGCCATGGGAACATCTTGACAAAGTAGAAACTCTTCGTCAGCAAGCAAATTTATAGGCAGGATTTTTATCTATTTGTAACGAAATAAGTTTTATGGCTAAAAGCAGGGACTATTTTAGTCCTTGCTTTGCTTTTTATTGTGCGAGGTGAAGTATGAAGTACGCAGATGTGGCAATAAATTTGCCGGTTAAAAACCTCTTTAAACAATTTACCTATTCTATTAGTGATGAGTTAGACTTCATCAACGAAGGTTGGCGTGTTATTGTTCCTTTCGGTCATCAACTTGTGGAAGGTTTTGTTGTTAAAACTTATGAAAATAAAGTTGACGAAGCTGATATCAAAGAAATTATAGATACTTTGGATACGACGCCATGGTTTGACCAACAAATGCTTGTCCTGTCAAAATGGATTTCAGATTATTATATGTGTTCTTTGGCAGAAGCTATGCGCCTTTTTATACCTGGCAGGAGCAGTATCAGGAGCACACCGAAGTATTTAGCTAATCCGGAAGCAGTGGTAGAAGATTTTGCAGATGACGAAAGATTACTTTATGATTTTCTACAAGAAAATCAAGGCGCAAGCCGCAAGACAATTGAAGCAAAATTCGGTAGTCGTGGCTTGTTAAAAAAGCTTTTGGCTAAAAAGGCACTAGTTCTTGATTATGAAATTGACAGGAAGATTAAAGAAAAGACTATAAATGTTTATAGTATTTCTGATGAAGGCAAACAAGTTCTGAATGACCTCAAGCGTATGCCGGCTCAGAAAGCTGTTTTGGAAATCTTGCTCAAGCAAGATCAAATGGAATCGGAAGCTCTGCTGAGAAAACAAATTTCACCAGCGACTATACGTATCTTATGCCAAAAGGGATGGATTATCAGGAGTCAAAAAAGAGTTCTGCGTGATAGTTATTTTGACCATACTCATAAGAAAGACAATCTTATTCTGACACCTGAACAAACAGAAGCATTATCGAAAATAAAAGAATCTGTTGCCCATGGCAAACACACTACGTTTCTTTTGCAAGGCGTTACGGGCAGCGGTAAAACGGAAGTTTATCTTAGGTCAGCAGAAGAAGCTATTTCTCATGGCAAACAAGTAATGGTTTTAGTGCCTGAAATTGCTTTGACAGGTCAAATTGTTGAAAGATTTAAGGCATGGTTTGGCAAAAGAGTTGCTGTTGTTCATAGCAAATTGTCGCAGAGCGAACGCGCCGATGTATGGTATAAAATGCGAACGGGTTATGCTGATATTTTAATTGGTGTTCGTTCCGCAGTCTTTGCTCCTTTTCAAAATCTTGGACTTATTATTATTGATGAGGAACAGGAATACAGCTATAAACAGGAGGAAAGACCGAGCTATCACGCAAGGACAATTGCACTGAAAAGAGCGCAAATGTCTTCGATTCCACTGCTTTTGGGCAGTGCGACGCCAGATGTTTGCTCCTATTATCACGCATTAAATGGACGTTATAAGCACTTGCGATTAACGAAGAGACCTAATTCAAGTAATTTGGCCAAGGTATCAATCGTTGATATGAGAGAGGAACTTAAGGCTGGCAATAAGTCTGTGCTTTCAGAAAAGTTGAAAGCAGCATTGTTAGAAACAGTTGAACGGGATGAGCAAGCAATCGTATTGCTTAACCGACGTGGTTTTTCCACTTTTGTTATGTGCAGAGATTGCGGTGAATCTGTAATGTGCCCGCATTGTGCTGTTGCGCTGGTATATCACAGTGATGGCAAGGCTTTGCGTTGTCATTATTGCGGATTTTCACTGCCAATACCTGACGAATGTCCAAAGTGCCATAGTAGAAAAATCAAATATTTTGGTACCGGGACGCAAAAGGCGGAAGCATCCATAGAAATGCTCAGTCCAAAAGTAAAGATTTTAAGAATGGATCAGGATTCCACAGCACGCAAATTTGCACATGAAGAAATATTGCGTAATTTTGCAGCCGGTAATTCAAATGTCCTCCTGGGAACTCAAATGGTAGCTAAAGGTCATGACATAACAAATGTCACTTTGGTAGGTATTCTTGCCGCGGATTCTCAGCTTAACCTGCCAGATTTCAGAGCAGGTGAAAGAACTTTCAATCTTTTGACACAAGCAGCTGGCAGAGCTGGACGTGGCGATAAACAAGGCTATGTAGTTCTGCAAGCATATGATGCCGATAATGAAATTATCAAATTGGCTGCCAAGCAGGATTATGACAGCTTTGCGAAACAAGAACTTTTGGCGCGTGAAGAATTATCCTATCCACCTTTTTCACAACTTCTGAAGATTACTGTTGTCGATCGCAGTCAAAATAAAGGGAATGTATTGGCACAGCAGATTGTCAATTATCTGCAGTCACTTGCTTTGCAAGAAGCAAAAAATGATATAAATGTAATGGGGCCGTTTCCTGGAATAGTTGAGAAAGTCAGAGATTTATATCGTATTAATATATTGATAAAGAGCAGTCACATGAGCTTTATCAAAAAGACTTTGGGTGAATCCGAATTTAAAGAAATGAAAAATGTATATTTTGACGTTGATCCTATTAGTGTTGTGTAAAAAGCCCAACTTTTGTTTTACCGAGTCACGACTTGTGTTATAATTTACTGGAAAATGAAGTTTTTGGAGGTATTATGACTGTTTTAGATATTAAAACTGCTGGCAATCCTGTTTTACGCCAAGTAGCAACAAAAGTTACAAAAATAGATAAAAAAATAAAACGTTTATTAAGTGATATGGCTGATACTATGTATGCAGCTGATGGAGTTGGTTTGGCTGCTCCGCAAATAGGGGTTTCCAGTCGGATTGTGGTTATTGATGTTGGCGATGGAATCCTTGAGATGATCAATCCTGAGATTATTTGCAAAGAAGGCACTTGTACTAATGTTGAGGGCTGTTTGAGCGTGCCTAACTTTGATGGAGAGGTTGAGAGAGCTAAATCTGTAAAAGTAAAATATCAGGATAGAAATGGCAAACCAATTGTTTTGGATGCAACAGAGCTTTTGGCCATTGCGGTTCAGCACGAACTTGATCATTTGGATGGAATACTTTTTATTGATAAAGCTAATGCTCTTATACCGAAAGAGTAGAAGGAGAATATATGAGAATAGTTTTTATGGGTTCACCGGATTTCGCAGTTGATAGTTTAGCCGCTTTAGCCGAGAACTCTCAGCATGAAGTTGTTGCTGTTATTACTCAGCCGGACAGACCAAAAGGACGCGGTCAAAAAGTCCTGATGACAGCAGTAAAAGAATACGCCTTAACAAAAAAAATACCAGTGCTGCAGCCAATAAAGATTCGAGCAAAAGAATTTGTTGAGGAATTGAGCTCATTAGAACCGGAACTCATTGTTGTAGTTGCCTTTGGGCAGTTTCTTCCCAAAGATATTCTGCAAATGCCGAAGTATGGCTGCATAAATGTCCATGCTTCACTTTTGCCTAAATACAGAGGCGCTGCTCCTATTCATTATGCGATAATGAACGGCGAAAAGCAGAGCGGCGTAACCATTATGATGATGGATGAAGGCATGGATACAGGGGATATGTTGGCTAAAACTGTTACGAACATCAGTGATGACATGACTATGGGGGTTCTGCACGATCAATTGAAAATTGCCGGTGCAAAATTGTTGCTTGAGGTAGTGGAAGGACTAGGAAAAGGGACAATAAAAGCTATACCACAAAATAATGCTGAAGCAACTTATGCCTCTTTACTTGACAAGAAGATTGAACAGATAGAATGGAAGAATACGGCTCAGGAGATACATAATAAAGTCCGTGGCTTAAATCCTTGGCCAGGAGCACATACTTTGCTTCCTGATGGTCGCAGCCTTAAAATCTGGCAGACAAAGGTAGTTAGCAAGGAGTTCCCAGACGCAAAACCAGGAACGATTGTTGAATTAACGAAGAACGGTTTTTTGGTTGTCTGTGGTCAAGAATGTCTGGAAGTTACTGAAGTACAGCCTGAGTCAAAGAAAAAAATGGCTGCAGACGTTTTTTGTAATGGTTATAAGATAAAAATGGGGGAGATACTTTCAGTAGAGGTATAAGAAATGGTTGAAATTGTGTTTAAACCTAAAAAACGTGTTTTTATTGCTCTTGCTTCGTTGGGAATTATTTTTGCGGGATTGTTTGCTTACTTACTATGGCGCGTTTCTTTGCCAGGGCTTGCGGGTATTAATCAATATCTGCCGACAGTAGTAGGCCTGCTTGGAATTGTAGTTATTATTGCTTTTCTGGCTGGTGTCTGCGGCATAGTGCTGGCAATTATGGGGATACCTGTTATAAGTTTATTACATGGTTGGGCATGGAATGCTATTAACTTACTCTTCCCACTGGCAGTATTTCTTGGCAGGGTATTCAGGATACCGCGAAGAAAGATTGAACAGTCATTTATTGAAGTCAGCAATCACCTCGTACGCAATCAGAAGATAAAGGTGCCTGCCAGCAAAATATTGATTCTCACGCCTCATTGTATCCAATTGGATACTTGTCCTTATAAAATAACGAGGGATATAAAGAATTGTCGCAGGTGTGGTAACTGCAGTGTTGGGCCTCTCATGGACCTGGCGGACAAATATGGAGTTAATATAGCTGTAGCAACCGGTGGTACTTTGGCACGTCAATTTGTTAAAACAATAAGACCAAAGGCAATTATAGCAGTCGCGTGTGAACGTGATTTAACGAGCGGTATTCAGGATGTTTTCCCTTTGCCAGTAATTGGTGTGCTGAATGAACGGCCTAACGGCCCTTGTTTTAATACCAGAGTGGATATTGGCAAAGTTGAAACCACTATCAAATATTTTTTGAAAAATGAGGATAAAAATGACAATAAAAACTAGCTCGCCAACGCACGGAAAAACCGCACCTGCCAATGCAAGACTGCTTGCTTTGCGTGTGATAGACAGTGTTTTCAGCAATGGCGCCTATTCTAATATAGCTCTCAACAAAACTTTTTCTACTAACAAGATCAGTGACCTTGATCGTCGCTTTGTGACTGAGTTAGTATATGGATGTATCAAGGCAAAGGGAACACTGGATTGGATATTAGAGCAAAATGTTTCTCGCCCTTTGAATAAAATAAGTCCTGTGATATTGAATATTTTGCGGCTGGGTGTTTTTCAGGTTTATTTTCTGGAACGCATACCAGCTTCTGCTGCTTGTAATGAAGCTGTTAATTTAGCAAAAAAGTTTGGTCATGTTGGAACTGTAAAATTTGTTAATGCTGTTTTACGAAACTGTGTCCGCAATAAGGAGAAATTGACATATCCTTCTCCTGAAGAGAACCAGATACTGTATTTAGCTCTGAAATTACAACACCCGCAATGGCTTGTCAGGAGGTGGATAAATGCATATGGCATTGAAGAAACCGAGAAACTCTGTGATTTTAATAATCAGGCGCCAACGTTAACTTTGCGAGTCAATACTCTCATGATTGCCAGAGGTGAACTGCTGAGAAAACTGGCAGAGGATGATTTCATCGTGCGTCCTTCAGAGTGGAGCAAGGATGGGATTGTTTGTGAAAAGCTTCCTTCTTTGGAGCACTTATTCAAGAAATATAGCAAGTATTTTTATGTACAGGATGAGAGCTCGATGCTGGTTGCGAACATATTAAATCCAAAACCAGGACAAAGAGTAATAGATGTTTGTGCAGCTCCGGGTGGGAAAACAACTCATTTGGCCCAGTTGATGGAAAATAAGGGAGAAATAGTTGCAACTGATATTCACGAGCATAAAATTGGCTTAATTAAAGAGAACGCTGAACGTTTGGGTATAGAGATAATAAAAACAGAAATCAAAGATGCAGCTAATAACGAAGAAGCTTGGAACGAATCGGCTGATTGTGTTCTGGTTGATGCCCCTTGTTCTGGCCTAGGCGTTTTGAGAAGACGCGCGGAGTCCAGGTGGACAAAGACGGAAGCAGGTCTGAAAGAATTTCCGCTGCTGCAGCTGGCAATACTTAATAATGCAGCAAAATATTTAAAACCAGGCGGCAGATTAGTATATAGCACATGTACTTTGGAATCTGCTGAAAACTTTGGAGTGGTGAAGGCTTTTCTGGAATTAAATAAGCAATATGAAATAGCGGGTTTTGCACATCCCAAAACCGGCGAGCAAATAAACGATTTGCAAATTCTTCCACAAAAAGATGGTATTGATGGTTTTTACATATGTGCCTTAAAGCGTAAGGCGTGAAAGATAGGGAAAATATGGAAAAAATAGATATTTTTGGGTTAAGTTTTGAATCTTTACAAGATTTGCTTGCGGCATATGGATTTAAAAAATTCAGAGCAAAGCAAGTTTTTGAATGGATTTATAAGAAATCAGTCTTTGAATTCTGTAAAATGAAGAATATTTCTAAAGATGATATACAGCTTTTAGAAGATAATTTTACAATGCTGCCTGCACGCATCAAGGTTTTAAGAGAGCAAGTCTCCACAGATAAATTAACACGCAAAGTATTGATTGAACTGCCTGATGGCAATTCACTTGAAGCCGTATGCATGTCACATGACTATGGTTATAGTGTCTGCGTATCGAGTCAGGTTGGTTGCAATATGGGCTGTGCTTTTTGTGCCAGCGGCTTAACTGGGTTTGTAAGGAATCTTTCACAGGCTGAAATTTTGCTTCAGGTATATTATTTCAACCAACTTTTACTTCCCGTTAACGGCTGCGTAAGCCGCGTTGTGGTAATGGGTGCCGGAGAGCCAATGTTGAATTTTGATGCAGTTTTAGGAGCTTTGGAATTTCTTCATATGGAAACAACCTTGAATATGAGTTACAGAAATATGACTGTTTCTACCTGCGGTATTATTCCAGGTATTGAAAAACTAATTGATAAAAAACTGCCGATAAATCTGGCAATTTCGCTGCATTCTGTCAAAGAAGATATCAGAAGCGAACTAATGCCAATAAACACAAGCTATCCTTTTCTGGAGGTTATCAAGGCAGCTGATAACTATGCAAAAGCCACAGGCCGACAAGTAACCTATGAATATATTTTGATAGCTAATAAGAATGATAGTTTGCTTGATGCCGAATTACTTAGTAATGCACTTAAGTTTAAAAATGCTTCGGTTAATCTGATCCCTGCTAATCCTGTTGAAGAAAAAGGCTTTAAAAGACCTTCTCCAAATACAGTTGAAAGGTTTTTGCAGGTTTTGAAAAAAAATAAAATAAATGCGACTGTTCGAAGAGAAATGGGCAAAGACATTTATGCTGCCTGTGGACAGCTGCGGTCTAAGTTTATTGGTGAAAACTCTTGACTAGTGAGGTGGTTGACTTGTTGGTTGTTAGCAGAACAAACAAAGGACTTGTACGTGACAACAATGAGGACAGTATTTTGGTAAAAGTGCCAAATCTTTTTGCGATAGCGGATGGAATGGGCGGTCATCAGGGTGGAGAAACAGCAAGCTCAGAAGCCGTTGCCTATTTAGCAGAAACCGACTTTTCAAAGGTTGAAGATAATGATATTTTGCCTTTTCTGACAAAGAGAGTGCAAGAAGCCAGCAACCGTATATGGCAGATGGCACAAGCCAACCAAAAACTCAGGGGTATGGGGACGACTCTTACAGTTGTATATCTTCTGGATGATGAAAGGGCCTGTGTGGCACATGTCGGCGACAGCAGGATTTACCTATTGCAGAGCAATGGGCTTAAAAAGATAACAAGAGATCATTCCTATGTGGCAGAATTAGTAAGGAATAAAGAAATAAGTCCTGAAGAAGCAATCAATCACCAGCATAAGAATATTATTATGCGAGCAGTTGGAGCTGAACCTTATGTCGAGGTTGATTCTTTTGAATTTCTTACAAGCGGAGCAAAGAAGCTGCTTTTAAGCTCAGATGGATTAACAAACATGGTTAGCGAAGAAGAAATAGAAGATATTCTGCAGAATTCTAACCTGAATTTTGTGGCAGATTCTCTTATGGAACAAGCCCTTTCAGCAGGCGGTAAGGATAACATATCTTTCATTATCCTTGATTTGGAGGATTAAATTTTATGGAACAAAAAATTATAGGTAATCGCTACCAGATACTGGAGGCTATTGGCACCGGAGGCATGGCTGAAGTATACAGGGCATCTGACACCTTTCTGAACAGGGAAGTAGCTGTTAAAATTCTTCGTGCCCAATACACTGATGATGATGGCTTCGTTTCTCGTTTCAGACAAGAGGCTCAGTCCGCTGCAAGGCTTATCCATCCCAATATAGTCAACGTATATGATGTAGGCAGAGATGACGATGCTTATTATATAATAATGGAATATGTCAAAGGCAGAACCTTAAAGGAAATGATCTCCGAAGTGGGGGCATTAGAGCCAATGACGGCCGTAATCATTGCTCACGGCATTGCTTCTGCTTTGAAACATGCACACAGCAGGGGTATTATTCATTGTGATATAAAACCACATAATATTCTGCTCGACGAGAATAATACTCCAAAAGTTGCCGATTTTGGTATAGCTCGAGCTATTACTACTGCAACCATGACCTATACTGCATCGGTAGTTGGTTCTGTACATTATCTTTCACCAGAACAAGTAAGGGGAGAGAAAGTGTCAACCCAGTCTGATTTATATTCATTGGGCATTTTGCTCTTTGAAATGTTAACTGGTTGTTTACCATATACAGCTGAGACTCCTGTCGCAGTTGCCTTGATGCACGTTCGTGAAAAAATACCTTTGGTACGGGAAGTAAATTCAGAAGTGCCAGTGGTTTTGGAGAAAATTGTCGCTAAAGCACTGGCAAAAGACAAAGATGAACGTTATGCATCTGCTGATGAATTCTTACAGGATCTTGAATATGCAGCTGATGTTTTGAGTGGTAATATAGAATATAATGAACAAGACAGAGTCTTTATTGCCGATGGTAGTCCGGACATCAATGGAGGCTCGTTTGATGAAACAATACGTATCGATAGGACGGTTTATGCAGATCAATTACCATCTCACGATGAAAATATAATTTCTGAAAAAGAAAAAAAGAAAAAACGCATAAGACGTTGGCTTATCGGCGCGATTGTTGCTGCATCTTTTCTTATAATTGGTTTATTTTCTTTTGGTGTTATCGGTGGACCTGAGGTTGAAGTTCCTGACGTAACAGGTAAAACAGTTGCCGAAGCTCAGAACATTCTGGCACAAGCTAAGCTCGGTTACACCATTGATGAAGAATATAATATAAAGGTTGCTCCTGGTACCGTAGTTTCACAGAATCCTGGTGCAAAACGTATGGTTAAAGAAGGGCGTAAGATTACTCTTGTTGTGAGCAAAGGCGTAGAACTTGGTGATGTTCCGAACTTGAAAGGCAAGAGATTAACGGAAGCTAAAGCGATATTAAAGGCTTCGCGTTTTGAACTTGGGAATGTAACTTATAAATATTTCAGCGGCGCTCCAGAAGAAACCATATTGGAGCAAAGCGTGGCTCCGCCTGCTAAATTACCTATAGGAACTAAGTTGGATGTTGTTATAAATATCAAGAGCAATCAGGTTGTTCTTCCTGATTTAGTAGGTTTGAACAGTGGTTCTGCCAAAAATAAACTTAATGAATTAGGCCTAGTATTAGGTAAAATCACGATTGTAGTCAGCAAAGAACCTGATAATACCGTGATTGAAATGAATCCTGCAGCCAAAGAAGTGGTAAACGTAGGCACTGTTGTGGATATTACAGTGGCAAAAAATGTAGAAAACACTAAGCCACAGCAATCTCAATATGTTGAATTTATAGTACCGTCCGGTAGTGACCATCAGGATATAAAAATTGTTGTGGTTGATGATACTGGCAGTCGGGTTGTCTACAACAACACCCATAAGCCTGGCGTACGGCTAAGACAGCAAATAGAAGGTATTGGCAATATAAAGGTGCAATTTTATAGTAATGACAAGTTAGTGGAGGAAAAAAGCCTGTGATTATTGATCAGGGTAGAATAGTCAAAAATTATATGGGGTACTATTACGTCGAGACTGGCAAACATGAAATTGTCACTTGCAAAATCAAAGGCAAAATGAAACAAAACCGTTTTTCTCTTTGTACAGGTGATTATGTTAAGTTTGAACTCAATGGTTCTGAAGGTATGATTACAGATATATTACCTCGTAAGAATTTTTTGCTGCGTCCGACTGTTGCAAATATTGATCTGGTTGTCATAACTGTTTCCTGTTCCAACCCTGATTTTAGTTTCCTTATTACGGATAAGCTGTTGGCGCTGGCAGAAATAGCAAAGATACCTGGCATAATATGCCTGACAAAGGTGGATATTGCACCTGACGGTTTAGTTGAAGAGTGTAGAAGACTCTATGAGGAAATTGGTTACAAAGTACTACCGGTTTCGGCTAAAGATGGCATTGGTATCGCTGAACTGCGAGCTGAAGTCAGTGAAAAACTGACTGTCTTCGCTGGCCCATCTGGTGTTGGAAAGTCTTCTACTCTAAATGCGATAGATCCAAACTTGAATCTTGTAACTGGACATGTAAGTGAAAAAATTGGCAGAGGACGGCATACGACTCGATTTGCACACTTTATTTCTTTTGCTGGTGGCTATTTGGCTGATACTCCTGGTTTCGGCAATTTGAACATGGAAGAAGTTGAAGCGAATGCTCTGCCACAAGCTTTTCGTGAATTCGTAAAGTACGCCCATAGTTGCCGTTTTACTACCTGCTCACATACGCATGAACCTAAATGTGGCGTTAAAGAGGCAGTAGAAACCGGTGAAATTGCGATAAGCAGATATAATTCGTATACCTCCATTATGCAGGAGATTTTAACAAAAAAAGAGAGAGAAGGGAAAAAATGACTCTTATAGCACCTTCAATATTGTCAGCAGATTTTGCTTATTTGGCTGATGAAATAGTAAAAATAGAAGAGGCAGGCGCTGATTGGGTACATATTGATGTAATGGATGGCAGTTTTGTCCCAAATCTGACTTTTGGAGCTCCTGTGGTTCAGAAGATACGACCTGTCACTAAATTGTTTTTTGACTGTCATTTAATGGTAAATAATCCGGAAAATTATATTGAAGATTTTGCCAAAGCCGGAGCCGATATGATTGTAGTACATGTTGAAGCTACTAATCATTTGCATCGTTTGGTTCAAGCCATAAAGGAAAAAGGCATAAAAGCTGGTGTGGCATTAAACCCTGCAACCTCTTTAAGCACCATTGAAGAAATTTTGCCGTATGTCGATATGGTCCTTATTATGTCTGTAAACCCCGGATTTGGCGGCCAAAAATTCATTCCTACCTGTCTGGAAAAAATTCAAAGACTTAGACAGATGATAAATGATGGTGGCTTTGATACGCTTATTCAGGTAGACGGCGGTGTTAACGATATCATATCAAAACAAGTACGCGATGCCGGTGCTGATGTTATTGTCGCTGGATCATATGTTTACGGTGCCGATGATTGCGCTGCTGCAATTGCTGCTTTAAAAAAATAGTGTTAAGCACACGCTGCAATTACTAAACTTATAACTCGAGTTGGTGCTTTCAGGGTATGCCAGATAGACGTTTAAATGCTGATTTTAAAAAATAATTGCATTCATAGTCGATGGGTGGTATATTATTTATATAACTTAATAAGCAAGCCTTTGGGGCAGGGTGCGACTCCCTACCGGCGGTATAGTCCGCGAGCTGGTAACAGCATGATTCGGTGTAACTCCGAAACCGACAGTATAGTCTGGATGTGAAAAGGCATATGGATGTGTATTAAAACCATACGACCGAGCCAAGGGTTCAGTGTATGGTTTTTCTTTTTGTTTGAAAGGCGTTGATTTGATGGATGATAAAAGATGGATGCAGCGTGCTATCGATTTAGCATGCAATGGTAAAGGCATGACCAGCCCTAATCCTTTGGTTGGTGCAGTTTTGGTAGATGAAGATGGCAATGTTGTCGGCGAAGGTTGGCACCATAAAGCTGGCGAGCCGCATGCAGAAGTAAATGCATTGGCACAAGCTGGTGAAAAGGCACGCGGTACGACTGCGTATGTAACCTTGGAACCTTGTTCACACTATGGCAGGACAGGCCCTTGTTGCGAAGCGTTAATAGCTGCAGGCGTCAAAAAAGTAGTGGTCGCAATAGGAGACCCTAATCCAAAAGTAGCAGGTAATGGCATAAGACGTTTACAAGAAGAAGGCATTGAGGTGAGCGTCGGTGTTTTATCCAAGGAAGCAGCGGAAGTGAATGAGGTTTTTTTGCACTGGATAACAACAAACAGGCCTTTTGTTGCCTTGAAGTATGCGATGACGCTAGATGGCAAGATAGCAACAGGTACTGGAGATTCTAAGTGGATTACTGGAGAAGAAGCAAGGACACATGCGCATTATCTGCGCAGCATTTATGACGCGATATTGGTCGGTAAAGGAACAGTATTAGCGGATGACCCTTCTTTGACCTGCAGGATGGTAGAAGGTAAAAATCCCCTACGCATTGTCCTGGATGCAAAGCTTGAAATACCGATTACAGCAAAAGTGCTTTCTGATAGTGAAGCTGAAACCATTATTGTAGCGGGTAAAGACGTTTTGCCTGAACGTTTGGCAGAAAGAACAGGCTTAGAAAATGTTGAAGTTATGCAAGTAGATACGATTGATGGCAAGATCGATCTGAACGCACTTTTAACCATATTGAGTGAACGTAAAATTACCAGTATCTTGGTTGAAGGCGGCGGAGCGGTTCATGGTAATTTCTTTGATTGTGGCTTCGTTGATCGCGTTTATGCCTTTATTGCACCAAGATTAATAGGTGGAAAAGAAGCTTTATCACCTGTTGG
>CAYRVN010000007.1:27433-38101 GCA_964427675.1 uncultured Acidaminococcales bacterium | reverse complement strand
CATCATTTGTTGAAAGTCCCAAAGCACGTAAAAGTACCGTTGCCGGTAATTTTCTAGTGCGGTCTACACGTGCATAAATAACATCATTAATATCAGTTTCGTATTCTATCCAGGCACCGCGGTTAGGAATAACGGTTGTTCCATAAATCTTTTTGCCGCTTGGATCCATAGTTGCACTATAGTAAACACCTGGTGATCTGACGAGCTGGCTTACTATAACACGTTCGGCACCATTAATAATAAAGGTACCTGTTTCGGTCATCAGTGGGAAATCACCCATGAAAACCTTAGATTCTTTAATTTCGCCTGTTTCTTTGTATAAAAGTCTAACATTGACATTCAAAGGTGCCGAATAACTTGCATCACGTTCCTTGCATTCTTCAACATTATACTTAGCCTCGCCCAAGGAAAAGCCTTCAAAGGATAGTTCCAAATTACCTGTAAAATCTTTGATTGGTGAAATATCCTTAAATATTTCACATAAACCTTCGCGCATGAACCACTCATACGACTTTTTCTGGAGGTCAATCAAATGAGGCATTTTAAGGACTTCAACAATCCTTGCATAGCTATACCGAGTCCTATTTCCAACTGGAACCGGTTTAAACATTTATTTCCTCACCCCTTTTAAAAAATTTCAGGCAGAAACGAATAAGTGTGCTTCAATAAACGAAAAAAACAGCAAGGCTCTTATCCTATCATTGTAAGGACCTTGCTTATTATTCGATGAGTATCGACACACTCCATCTCCCCGATATGAACCAAACACGATACCCAACCACTGAGTCCTCGCGTCGTTTATTAATTACACAAAACTAGCTCATTGTAGAACAGTATTTTATCACGTTGTTCTTCTTATGTCAACATGTTTTATACAAAAAAAAGAACCCTCTTAATGAGGGTTCTTTCTAAATCTAAAAGATTATTTTACTTCTACAGATGCGCCAGCTTCTTCAAGTTTAGCTTTCAGAGCGTCAGCGTCAGCTTTGGAAATTTTTTCTTTTACTGCTTTTGGAGCGCCGTCAACGAGTTCTTTAGCTTCTTTCAAGCCAAGACCAGTTACTTCGCGAACAACTTTGATAACGTTGATCTTGCTAGCACCAGCAGAAGCAAGGATTACGTCGAATTCAGTTTTTTCTTCAGCTGCTGCTGCTGCTGCAGGAGCTGCTGCCGCTGCTGCTACTGGAGCTGCTGCAGAAACACCGAATTTTTCTTCAAGAGCTTTCACCAATTCGGAAAGTTCAAGTACTGTCATTGATTCAATGGCTTCCATAATTTGTTCTTTAGTCATAATATATACCTCCAAAAATTTCTTATTTTTATTTGTTGGGATTAACCCTAACTAGCTTACCTTAAATTGTTTAAGCTGATTCTTTTTCTTTGCGAACTGCGTCCAGAACGTAGACGAAGTTGCGGATAGTTCCTTGCAATACATTTGCCAATCCGGAAATTGGAGACATCATGCTGCCAAGCATTTTTGCGAGCAATACTTCGCGAGAAGGCAAGCTTGCAAGTGCTTTAATGTCTTCAGCACCAATTACTTTACCATCAAGAACGCCGACTTTAATAGTCATTACCTTGTTCTCTTTAGCAAAATCAGTGAGAATTTTTGCTACTGCAACTGGATCTTCAGGGGAAGAAGCAATCGCGGTATTTTTCTCAAGAAAGCTTTCAAGTCCTTCAATACCGGCTTCCTGAGCAGCAATGCGAATGAAAGTGTTCTTCACAACGCTGTATTTGACGCCTGCTTCACGCATAGCGCGTCTCAGTTTAGTATCCTGTGCTACGGTTAAACCGCAGTAGTCTACTAAAATAGTGCATTTAGAGTTCGTTAATAGTTCCTTAACTTCAGCAATTTTTGCTACTTTTTCAGGTCTAATAACTGCCATACAATACACCTCCTTGTTAGAATATTATCAATCAAAAAGACCTCTCGGCGCGCAGCCGGAGGTCGTAAGTACATAATCTATACGTCTCCAGCCTCGGCAGGCGATTTTCATCTTTATGCAGCATGCTGCACCCACTGTCTATGGCCCGATAATCTTTTTCGATATGATTTAATAATAATGATTGCTAAGCTTCTTATTTATTGCTGGAAGCTTTCAATACATCAACAGGTACGCCAGGTCCCATTGTCGTAGACAAGGTTACAGACTTGATGTACTGTCCTTTTGCACCAGAAGGTTTAACTTTAATCAAAGTTTCAACCAAAGTAATATAGTTTTCCAAAAGTTGTTCATCAGTAAAGGAAACTTTACCAATAGAAGTTTGTACATTACCAGCTTTATCGGTACGATACTCGATCTTACCAGCTTTAATTTCGTTGACTGCACGAGCAACATCCATAGTTACTGTGCCAACTTTTGGGTTAGGCATTAAGCCTTTTGGTCCCAAAATTTTACCCAGACGACCTACAAGACCCATCATGTCAGGTGTTGCAACTGCAACATCGAAATCAGTCCAGCCGCCTTGAATCTTAGTAACAAGCTCTTCAGCACCGACGAAGTCAGCACCAGCAGCTTCAGCCTCTTGAATCTTAGCGCCTTTAGCAAAAACCAAAACGGTCTTGCTTTTGCCAGTACCATGAGGAAGTACAAGAGCACCACGCACTTGTTGGTCAGCATATTTAGGGTTAACGCCTAATCTTACTGCCACTTCTACAGAACTGTTGAATTTAGTTACGGAAGTTTTCTTTACAAGCTCCACAGCTTCCTTTGGAGAGTAAAGTTTAGCAGCATCAATTAATTTAGCTGCTTCTTGGTATTTTTTACCAGCTTTTGCCATTTTAAATCCTCCTTGTGGTATAAGCGGTCAGAGACCTCCCACTTAATGTGTCGATTGATTAGTCGACGATGGTGATACCCATGCTGCGGGCAGTACCTTCAATCATTCTCATCGCAGCTTCAACATCAGCAGCGTTAAGGTCTTCCATTTTGCTTTCAGCAATTTCACGGACTTTATCGCGGCCAAGTTTAGCAACTTTTTTCTTGTTTGGTTCTCCAGATGCTTTTTCAAGACCTGCAGCTTTTTTCAAAAGTACTGCAGCCGGCGGAGTTTTTGTTATGAAAGTAAAGGAACGATCCTCAAATACGGTGATTTCTACCGGAATGATGAGGCCAGCTTGTTTAGCTGTACGTTCATTAAAGTCTTTAACAAAAGCCATGATATTAACACCAGCTTGACCAAGCGCAGGACCAACCGGTGGAGCCGGTGTAGCTTTGCCAGCAGGAACCTGTAATTTTACCATTTTTATTACTTTTTTCGGCATTTGTTCACACCTCCTTATTATTCTGTTTCTTCAACTTGTGTAAAATCAATTTCAACAGGTGTTTCACGTCCGAACATTTCAACTAAAACTTTTAGTTTTCCACGTTCTTCGTTGATTTCAGCAACTCTACCCACACAACCCATGAAAGGTCCTGCATTGAGACGCACCAACTGTTGTAACTTAATATCAATTTTAGGATGCTTGTTTGCAATTCCCATATGCCCCAGTATTCTTACTACTTCAGCATCGGTTAGAGGAATCGGTTTTGAGCCTGAGCCAACAAAACCAGTCACACCAGGGGTATTGCGGACAGCATACCAAGAGCGGTCATTTACAATCATCTCTACCAGGACATAGCCCGGAAAGACTTTCTTGGAAGTGACCTTTTTCTTGCCGTCTTTGACCTCAACTTCATCTTCCATAGGAACCAGAACATTGAAAATTTCATTTTCCATACCCAGGGAGTGAATCTTGCGTTCCAAATTGGCAGTTACTTTATTCTCATATCCAGAATAGGTATGAATAACATACCAGCGTTTTTCTGATTCCATAAACAGCGGGAAAGAGCAAACCTTCCCCTACCTCCTTGAGTCTTAGCCTTTCAATAACCAACGGAAAGCGACACTGAAGAAGGAATCAATGACCCAAATCAACGTTGAAATCATGAAAACTGTGAGGAAAACAACGACAGTGTATGCAATCAGCTGTTTTTTCGTAGGCCAAGTTACTTTTTTCAGTTCAACCTTTACTTCACGCAAAAAAAGAGACACTCCACTGACCTTTTTCACGTTTGTCATGTCCGAAACGGCCATCTTTTCACATCCTTGCCTAATAGCTAATAATAACACAACCAGCCAGAAATAAAAAAATTATTTTGTTTCTTTATGCAAAGTGTGTTTTTTGCAGAATTTGCAATATTTATTAAGCTCAATACGATCAGGATCGTTTTTCTTATTCTTATTTGTCTGGTAATTACGTTGTTTGCACTCTGTGCAAGCTAGAGTAATACCATTACGTGCTCCAGCCTTAGCCATTATTTCACACCTCTCTTACCGCTAAAAATCTACTATTCTAAAATTGTCGCTAATATAGCGTAACATAGCTGACACTTTATGTCAACAACTGTTTGTCTAAAAATCACGAGGCCGGTCTAAGGATGACCGGCCTCGTTTTCCAACATTTTTGGCTGGTAATTATTTCTCTTCGATAGCAGCAACAACGCCTGCACCAACGGTACGGCCGCCTTCGCGGATAGCGAAACGCAGACCTGGTTCAATAGCGATCGGAGTGATCAGTTCTACTTCCATGGTGATGTTATCGCCAGGCATTACCATTTCTACGCCTTCTGGCAACTCAGCTACGCCGGTTACGTCAGTTGTGCGGAAATAGAATTGTGGACGGTAGCCGTTGAAGAATGGGGTATGACGGCCGCCTTCTTCTTTGGTCAGTACATATACTTCTGCTTTGAATTTTGTGTGTGGGTGAATGCTGTTTGGTTTAGCAAGTACTTGACCACGTTGGATTTCTTTGCGGTCAACACCACGGAGCAGACAGCCGATGTTGTCGCCTGCTACTGCTTGGTCCATCAATTTGCGGAACATTTCTACGCCGGTTACTACTGTGGATTTCTTATCTTCGGACATGCCGACGATTTCTACAGTCTCGCCTACTTTAATTGTTCCACGTTCTACACGGCCTGTTGCTACTGTGCCACGACCGGTGATTGTGAATACGTCTTCTACTGGCATCAGGAATGGTTTGTCAGTTGCACGTTCTGGAATTGGAATGTAAGCATCTACTGCTGCCATCAATTCTTCGATTTTTGCTTCGTATGCTGGGTCTCCTTCAAGAGCCTTCAATGCGGAGCCGATTACAACTGGAATGTCATCGCCTGGGAAATCGTAGCTGGAGAGAAGTTCACGAACTTCCATTTCTACGAGCTCGATCAATTCAGGATCGTCTACCATGTCTGCTTTGTTCAGGAACACTACCATTGCTGGTACGCCTACTTGACGAGCAAGAAGGATGTGCTCACGAGTTTGCGGCATCGGGCCGTCTGCTGCGCTTACTACCAGGATTGCGCCGTCCATTTGTGCTGCGCCGGTGATCATGTTCTTTACATAGTCAGCATGGCCTGGGCAGTCAACGTGTGCATAGTGACGGGTTTCTGTTTCGTATTCTACGTGTGCGGTGTTGATGGTGATTCCGCGTTCTCTTTCTTCAGGTGCTTTATCAATCATGGAGTAGTCCATGAATTGTGCGCCGCCTTTTGCTGCCAATACTTTAGTGATTGCTGCAGTCAAAGTAGTCTTGCCATGGTCTACGTGACCGATGGTGCCGATATTAGCATGGGGTTTTGTTCTTTCGTATTTCTGTTTTGCCATTATTTACTACCTCCAAGTTAATTTATTTTTTCTAAATAATATAACCATTTTGGTGATTCGACCAGATATAAAAAACTCCTGCTAATAATTAGCAAACAATCAAATATTTTTGAAAAAATTTCTAATTAAATCAGTAATCCGGCCTATCTATGATTTTAATACCAACATAAAGAAAAAACCTCCTGATAGAGGTTTAATTTTAATTTGGTGGCGGCGCACGGATTTGAACCGCGGACACTCCGGGTATGAACCGAATGCTCTAGCCAACTGAGCTACGCCGCCATGATATGAAGATAACTTACTGGAGCTGATGACCAGGATTGAACTGGTGACCTTATCCTTACCAAGGATACGCTCTGCCGACTGAGCTACATCAGCAAATCATGGTTGCGGGGGCTGGACTTGAACCAACGACCTTCGGGTTATGAGCCCGACGAGCTACCAACTGCTCCACCCCGCGATAAGAGGACACCAATAATTAAAAGTTGGTGGAGAGGGAAGGATTCGAACCTTCGAAGCCAGAAGCGGCAGATTTACAGTCTGCTCCCTTTAACCACTCGGGAACCTCTCCGTTATGAACTTTTGGAGCTGGCGAAAGGAATTGAACCCTCAACCTACTGATTACAAGTCAGTTGCTCTACCGATTGAGCTACGCCAGCACTGCATTAGTGACATTGAGTAGTATATAATACGCTGATAAACTTGTCAATACCCTTTTTAATTTTTTTCAAAATATCGTAAAATTTTTACAGTTTTACGAAAAGCGGCAAAGACATCACAAGTAGAAATACCACAAAGTCACCACGGCCATTATAATACGATAATATGCAAAACTTGTCAACCGGGAACGATTAAGAAAACCAATAAACCAGAGAATTGAAATATAAGCGACTACGAAAGAAACGACAAATCCTATGGCCAGCAAATATAAATCGTTCGTGCTCAAGGAAGACATATTCTTCATCAAATCATACGTGCAAGCCACAAACATCAAAGGTACAGCGATGATAAAGGAATATTCCGCAGCAGCTTTGCGTGTCAGGCCAATCAAGAGACCGCCGCCGATGGTTGACCCTGAACGGGAAAAACCAGGCCATAGGGAAAGAATTTGGAAAGCACCAACCAAAACTGCCTGTCTTACTGATATTTTATCTACATCATCCAGTAAGTATTCCTGCATATCTTCTGTTTTCTTCTCTGCGTACATCATCAAAAAAGCACCAAGAACAAACCCTATTGCCACCGTGAAAGGAGAGAATAAATATTGCTTGATTGCACTGTGTGCAAAGAAAGCTATACCCATTACAGGGACTATACCTGCCGCTACATGCCAAACACTCAAGCCTTTATTAACCTGCCAGCCTTCACGCGTAAAGAAATGTCTGAATTTATCCCTGTAAAGAAATATAACAGACAAAATGGCACCTAATTGCACAAAAATATCAAAAACCTTTGCAACAGGTCCATCGAAGCCAAGTAAGTGCCCAACAATAATCATGTGTCCTGTCGAGGAAATAGGCAGGAATTCTGTGATACCTTCAACTATACCGATAATTATTGCAATTAATGTTAAATCCATTGTCTACCTTCTTTTTTTGTTTTATTGTGTTTTAAAGCAACTTTTTTTATTATAGCCAAAATAGCCATAACAAACCAGTCCTATTTTATTAAACATTTGTTAATTTTACATGAAATTATTTTGCACACTCTCTTTTCGCAAGCAATTCTGCCAAAACAAGCTTGTCGGTAGGAAAGGCTAAAGATGGCGGATCATGAAGTTCAAACCAGCCAAGTTCAATCGCATCATCACCAGCAAGAGGCGTTCCTGAGATAACTTTCGACAGAAACCAAATACCAACGGTATGCTGCTGCGGATTATGAAAGTTAGAATGAACCGCGAACACTTCCAGAGGCTCAATAATAAGGTTTGTTTCTTCTTCCACTTCACGTACAATACCTTCTCGTACGTCTTCATCATATTCCAGATACCCGCAAGGGATGCACCAAAGTCCTGGATAAGTAATATTGGGCGATCGTCTCACCAAGAGAATTTTTCCCTTTTCATCCAAAATAATTGCCGCAACCCCAACTATTGGATTTTCATAGTGTACACGCCCACACCGGCAACAGACCAGTCTATCTTTACCAGTTAAAAACCTTTTAGTCAATCCTGCGCCGCAGACTGGGCAAAAATGGAATCTCTGGCCCATAATTTTTACCTCATTTCTAAAAAAACAGGTAGGAATCCCGTCTGGGATTCCTACCCATCACTTTCATGATTTTCAATCGCCGAAGCTAATACCCAAATGACGCGCAGCACGGATAATATCACTGTCAATTGGTACCAGATGGGGTTCTGAGGCTACTTTTTCAATTGGCACCACTACAATATTATTGCTTTGTAGTGCTACCATCGTATTATATTTTCCCTGCATACAGGCCTCTACTGCAGCAACACCGTAGCGAGTAGAAAGAACTCTGTCATAAGGAGTAGGAGAACCACCGCGCTGCAAATAACCGAGTACAGTACAGCGTGATTCAATCCCTGTTTTATCCTCAATTTCATGCACCAGTTTTTCACCAGCGCCGCCGAGTCTGATTGGCTCATAACTACCTTTGACCATGCGTGCCACCGAAAGCTCGCCGCCGACAGGTCTGGCCCCCTCGGCCACAACAATGATGCTGAATTTTTTGTTGTTTTCCTGCCTCTGCTTGATTTTTTGCAAAATTGGTTCTATTTTGTAAGGTATTTCAGGAATCAAAATACAGTCAGCTCCGCCGGCAATTCCTGAATGAAGGGCAATCCATCCAGCATATCTGCCCATAACCTCCAGTGCCATCACCCGGTGATGTGATTCAGCCGTTGTGTGCAGCCTGTCTAAAGCTTCCGTCGCCATTGCCATTGCTGTATCAAAACCAAAGGTTCTTTCTGTACAGGGCAAATCGTTATCGATGGTTTTAGGAACGCCAATAACTTTAATGTCGCATTCTTTGCTAAGCTTGTTGGCAATATTAAGGCTGCCATCCCCACCAATTACAATCAAAACATCAATAGCATGCTTTTTTAAATTAGCTAAAACAGTTTCCCTCATATCTTTATAAACAGGTTCACCTTCGACATCTGTTCCGACAGCAAAATGAAAAGGATTGTCACGGTTGGTTGTTCCCAGGATGGTGCCTCCGCGCGGCAAAATACCTGACACGTCCCGCAATTCCATTTTCTTGATATTGCCAACAATCAAACCGTTAAAGCCATTTTCTATGCCGTAAATTTCGTAGTTATTCTGAATCGCTGTTTTCACAACTGAACGTATGACCGCGTTCAGCCCAGGACAATCGCCGCCCCCCGTGAGAACCGCAAGTCTTCCCTTGATACTCATTACACACCCCTGTCCTAGTCCATGTTCCAAATCTTGAAACCTTCCGCACTAATTCTTATTGATTCCGTTCCGTCAAACTTATCATAACAGAGGAAGCCATCTTCATAATAACCCGGCCATGCGGCAACTATCATAAACTTCTTGCCTAATTTGCGCAGTAAATCTGCGATATCAATGTGAAAAACTGGCACGAATAGTGTCTGAAGCCTGTCAAGCAGCACAACCTCGGGATTATAGCCCTCCAGTATTTCGCCAATCATTTCCGGCGCCTTTTCCTGACGTAATGCCGGCAAAAGTTCCAAAAAATCTTCAGTAATTAATAAGCGGCAATCAACGTAGTCCCACGCTTTCTTGGCTGCCGCCTCACGCAGAACGCCGCTCTTACCGCTTCCTGGCTTTCCTGTAATAATCAAAACCTTTCCCTCAGCCCCTTGCAGGCCTTCTACCTCTTTTACAAAATCCTCTACCTGGCTCATGTTCTTCGCCCTCCTTAGTTTTTTCGTAAACAGGTTTGTTCGTCTTAAGATGTTTTAAGTATTCGTCGCTCATTTACAAACTCCTTTAAAAAATAAAACATCATTTAGAAAAATCTAAATGATGTTACAATCTGTTACATATCTATCAAATTTATTTATCATTCTTGCGATGACTGGCAAATCTTTCAGAAGGATCCATGGCCATAAGTCCACAATATACATTCTTCAAATCCGTTCCTTCGGCACGGGAATTAAGATACTTCTCCAGTTTGCGTTTAACGCGCTGCAAAGCATTATCAATAGACTTTATATGTCTATCGAGATCAACCGCAATTTCCTGATAAGATTTTCCGTCCAGATAACTCATAAGAACTTTCCATTCCAAATCACTTAGAATGTTGTTCATTTTATTTTCTATATCCAGAAACTCTTCACGACTGATAACCATTTCTTCAGGATTTGCCACTTTAGCTCCGGAAATAACATCCAGCAAGGTTCTGTCAGAATCCTCTTCATAAATAGGCTTATTTAAGGATACGTAAGAATTCAGAGGTATGTGTTTCTGTCGCGTTGCTGTTTTGATAGCAGTAATTATCTGCCGGGTCACGCAAAGCTCTGCAAAAGCTCTAAAAGAAGAAAGTTTGTCATTACGGAAATCTCTTATTGCTTTAAAAAGGCCTATCATGCCTTCCTGAATAATATCTTCTCTTTCAGCACCGATTAAAAAATAACTTCTCGCTTTGGCACGTACAAAATTACGATATTTATAAAGCAAATATTCCTGCGCCAAAAGATTCTCATCTTGTTTCGCAGCCATAACGACCTCTTCATCGGTCATATTTTCAAATGCCTGATAGGGATCATTCGATACACCTGAACGCATACAGCATAGCCTCCCTTTTTCTTTTATTGGATATTCGAAAGCCTGCTATGTTAATCGTGAGATTAATTATACAATAGTTTTTTTTTACAAGTCAATCAAGACTTAGTTTCTATCTGCGCAAGCGCTCCAGTTTGCTCAGCACATCATCCTTAAGCCTGTTACCAACCTCATTCCGTGCTTTGCCCTTTATTTCCCTGTCATTGCGCTCGTGTATTTGCTTTTTTACTGCCAGATATTCTTCGCGAAACTCTCTGGCCGAAATACGGTAAGCTCCAAC
>CAYRVN010000007.1:24484-27333 GCA_964427675.1 uncultured Acidaminococcales bacterium | reverse complement strand
AGCCATTCGGTCATAATTATTCACCGGCTCTTTGCCTTACAATTTCAAAAAGCAGAATTGCGCCTGCGGCTGAGGCATTCAGGGAAGAAACACCACCACACATAGGAATTTTCACTAAAAGGTCGCAATTTTCTTTAACAAGCCTGCCCAGGCCTTTTCCCTCAGCACCAATAACCAAAACTATCGGACCTGTCAAATTAGACGCAAAATAGTCTGCTTCACCATCCATATCAGCACCGACTACCCACAAACCTTTCTTCTTCAGTTCGTTTATAGTTTGCGAAATATTACCAATGCTGACTACAGGAACATATTCTATTGCTCCTGCTGAAATTTTTGCTACAACTGCGTTCAAAGGACAACTGCGCCGCTTTGGCATCAATACTCCATGAACACCGGCGGCATCAGCAGTTCTGATAATTGCCCCGACATTTTGCGGATCCTGAAGCTCATCAAGCAAAACCAGAAAAGGCGCTTCTCCCTTTTCTGCCGCTATTGCCAATACCTCATCCAAATCATAAAAGCGGATAGGCGCAGCCATCGCTACAACACCCTGATGGCGAATCCCTTGGGCCATATTGTTAAGCTTTTCAATTTTCACATATTCAACAAGAACGCCGACCTCTTTGGCCAAAGCGATAATTTCACCAATACTGCCGCCTTTAACGCCATCCTGCACGAATAGCTTGTTAAGGGAACGGCCGCTGCGCAGTGCTTCAATAACTGAATTTCGTCCCGCAATCAATTCTTCTGACATATTGCTTCCTACCCTTTCGCAGCTTTAGCCTGCAAAGCAGCTAAACGGCCGCAGGTCATTGCGCCTTCCGTACAAATTCCATCGGTAACACAGGACGGACCTGCCTTTTCAAATAAAACAGGCGCCACTTCCTTGACTTCAGCCAGCATTTTTTCAGCCAAAGCCCTGATTTCCCACTGGGCGCGGGTACAGCAGCGCAAACTGAAGAAATTATATAAAGATCTTACATTCATGGTAACTACTATTTTTGTTTCTGCCGCATTTGGCAGGATGTAGCGGGCATCCTCTGCCGGGATACCCATTTCTGTCCATTCCGTATAAAGTGTTCTTATTTCGCTCATTAGTTTTTCAAACTTTTCGCGTTCCGCTGGTCTTGCGGTTATAGAAGGAGGCAAAATTGTCTCAAAATCATGTTCCTTCACATAACGCTGTGATTGCTGGGAATAAGAAGCTATACGATGGCGAACCAGCTGGTGTGTCAGAACACGGGAAACGCCTTCGATGGCGAAAGTGAAAGTAACATGCTCAAGCGTTGAAAAATGTCCCATTTCAACCAGCTTACGCACTAATTTCGCAGCTTGTTCGTCTGTAATTTTCTCTTCCAGCTGTGCTGCGCCGATCGGTGAATAACACAATCTGGCACTCATAGCGACGGTTTTTTCCGGTTCCGGCGTATAGCGCAAAAGTTTTACCTGCATATCTCAACTAAGCCTCCTGGAGTCTATTTCACTTCTGATAATCTCGAAAGAACGCTCCAGAATCTCTTCCAGGCGTTCTTCTTTTTCTGCGAGGAACAACCAGCCAACCAATGCTTCAAAAGCTGTGCCTTGGCGGTATTCACGCACACTGGCACTCTTTGGCACCGTTGACTTGGTATTGCGTCCGCGTCTGGCAATTGCCTCTTCCTCTTCGTTTAACTCCTCAGTCAGGGCGTCCATGGCTTTGGCCTGCATTACCGCTGAAACCATCTTTGCTCCCAGATCATGAATTACACGTACCTGTCCTGATGTAGGCAAAAGACGTAAACGTACGTAAAGAGAAAAGACAACATCGCCCACGTAAGCAAGAATGACCGGATTCAGTTGTTTAGGCTCCGGCAAAACCAGGCCTTCTGCAGCACATGCAGCAAGTGCATGTGCGCGTATCATCTGATATTGTTCAAATTTCACTGACGTTTCCACCGTACTCCCTGCGGAGTATCTTCCAAAATGATACCGGCTGCTGCGAGCTTATCCCGCAAAGCGTCGGCTTGTGCATAATTTTTGTTTTGACGGGCTTCCTGGCGAAGACCGATCAGCATCTCAACCAACGCATTCTCCAGGCCAGCGTCAGCACTCTCTTCGACAGCTGATTTTTCCAGGACACCAATAATGCTGCACATCTCAGCAAAAACTTTACTCATCAAATTAACAAGCTTACCATCAGGTCTGTTATTTGTTGAAACGACATTCTGGTAGTAAGTATTGATTTCGCGTCCCAGCGCAAACATATGACTGATTGCGAGTGCCGTATTGAAATCATCTCTCATCGCTTCCATGAATTCCGTGCGTAACCCGGCAACTTTATTTTGCAGTGCAAGACTATCTTCAGTGGGACCGACACCAGGAATTTGAGCTAAAGCACGCAGGTTTTCCTGTGCGGTTGCCAGTCTGGTCAGGCTGCGTTCAGCTTCTTTCAAGCGTTCATCGCTGAAATCCAGCGGGCTTCTGTAATGAGTTGAAAGAATAAAGAAGCGCAAAGTTTCTGGCTCGAAATGTTCCAGAATATCGATTACGAGGAAGAAATTGCCAAGAGATTTTGACATTTTTTCTTCGTTTACGGTAATAAAGCCATTGTGCAGCCAATATTTTACAAAAGGATGCTTGCCTGTGCAGCCTTCGGATTGGGCAATTTCATTTTCATGGTGCGGGAAAATTAAATCACTGCCGCCGCCATGAAAATCAAAGCTTTCGCCCAGATATTTCATGCTCATGACAGAGCACTCAATATGCCAGCCAGGCCTGCCTTCTCCCCATGGGCTGGTCCAGGAAGGTTCACCTGGTTTAGCTGCCTTCCAAAGAGCGAAATCCATTGGATTTTCCTTGCGTTCGTC
>CAYRVN010000007.1:10169-24384 GCA_964427675.1 uncultured Acidaminococcales bacterium | reverse complement strand
GCTTTGCCTGGCTCAATAGGCACAAATTCTTCTTTTTGCTTAGTCAAAGTATTATAAACTTTTATGCTCATCTTGGTTTTCTCCTTTATGCGAGAGTTACCCCAGCTTTTTCCAAACTGCCTTTAATACGTTTCAAAGTACGTTCCAGACCAAGCAGAGGAATAATCTCCGTCAATTCAGGTCCGTGCTGATTACCGGTAAGTGCGACACGAATCGGCATATAAACGCTCTTGCCGCCCAGTTTGGTGGTCTTCTGGATAGTTTTAAACGTAGCTTTAATACCTGCAGCATCGACTGTTTCCAACTGTCCGAGCAACTCAAAAAGCATCTTCATAACGGTTGGTACTGTTTCTTCCTTCAAAACAGCTGCCGCCTCTTCATTTTCAAAAGCAAAATCATCATGGAAATACATAGCTACAACTTCCGGAATCTGTGCTGCATAGGAAACATGCTCCTTGCTGGTAAGAACTACTTTTTTCAGCCAGGCCAGTTTTTCGCCCTCTTCTTCGCCAGTCATAAACCCGGCTTCAATCATCTGCGGTTTCGCTGCTTCGAAGAAAGCTTCATCATCCAGCTGACGCATATAATGCTGGTTAATCCAGTTCAATTTATCCAAATCAAAAACAGCCGGATTCTTGGCAACATGATCCATGGAAAAAGCCTGTATCAATTCTTCTGTAGTGAAAATCTCCTGTTCACTGTTCGGAGCCCATCCGAGCAGGGCAAGAAAATTAACGATGCCTTTAGGGCAATAACCAAGTTTTCTATATTGGTCAACAGAAGTCGCGCCATGACGTTTACTCATTTTCGTACGATCTTTGCCGAGAATAAGTGAAATATGACCGAAAACAGGTTTTTCAAAACCCAAAGCGTCGTAAATCAAACATTGACGAGGAGTATTCGACAAATGCTCTTCAGCACGGATAACATGGGTTATATGCATCAAAGCGTCATCAATTACCACGGCATAATTGTAGGTAGGAATGCCGTCAGACTTAACAATAACGAAATCGCCAATACCATCTGAGTCAAAAACTACATCGCCACGCACCATGTCATGAATGACAATCTGCTGTCCGGCCGGCACTCTGAAACGAACGGTCGGCTTACGACCTTCTTTTTCAAATTCAGAAATCTGGTCAGGTGTCAGATTTCTACACTTGCCCATATAACGCGGCATTTGGCTTTGAGCAACCAGCGCCTGACGTTCAGCTTCCAACTCTTCATCGGTACAGTAGCAATAGTATGCTTTGCCTTCGGCCAAAAGTTGTTCTGTATATTTTCTGTACAAGTCAAGACGTTCAGTTTGACGGTAAGGGCCATATTCGCCGCCCACATCTACCCCTTCATCCCAATCCATTCCCAGCCATTTGAGTGCAGCCTTAATGTTTTCTTCTGACTCTCTGCTGGAACGTTCCAGGTCTGTATCTTCAATTCTTAAAATCAATTTTCCGCCTGTTTTACGTGCCAAAAGCCAGTTAAACAAAGCTGAACGTGCGCCACCGATATGAAACGGTCCGGTAGGGCTTGGTGCAAATCTTACTCTTATTTCCTTTTCCATGAACAAAACCTCCAAATATGTAAAACACTATATCTTTAAATTATAGCACAAAGTCTATGCCGTTACTTCGTAAAAACCTTACTGCTGCGGCAACCTGCAAACAGTAACCACGGCCTGCGCGGCTATGCCTTCGCCTCTGCCTGTAAAACCGAGTTGTTCTGTTGTTGTTGCTTTCACGTTAATTGCATCCTTGTCAATTTTTAGTACAGCAGCAATATTATTTTGCATCTGTTCCCGATAAGCAGCTAACTTTGGTTTTTGGGCAATAATCGTGATATCCGCATTACCAACCTGCCAGCCTTTTTCTTCCAGTAATTTTATTACTTGCTGCAGCAAAACCATGCTATCAGCACCTTTATACTTTTCATCAGTATCAGGGAAATGCTGTCCAATATCACCTAAGGCCACAGCGCCAAGCATAGCATCCATTAAGGCATGCACGGCTACATCGGCATCGGAATGACCTGCAAGTCCCAGTTCGTACGGAACATGAACTCCACACAATATCAATTTTCTTTCTGCAGCTAGTCGATGTACATCGAAGCCGCTGCCAACACGTATAATTGGGTTTCTATTATCACTCACAGAGATTGCTTCTCCTTTGCGCAATACAGCTTTGGCCCAGAAAAGGTCTTCCGGGGTCGTGATTTTATTATTCGTATAAGAACCTTCGGCAACAACAACAGTCTTACCTAATAGTTCAACAGCACTGGCGTCATCAGTCACGTCTATCTTTTCTCTCCGCAACTTTTCATAAGCCTGCTTTAAAAGCTGCGTACGAAAAATCTGAGGTGTCTGTATCGCTCTCAGTTTACTGCGTTCTAAGGTAGTAATGACCTGTCCTTCAGCATCAATCAGCTTGGTAGTATCCTTAACCGCTACTCCGGCAACTGCGGCGGCGTTTTTTTGTGCAGCAGCAAAAACGCGTGCAAAAATATCCGGGGTAGCAAATGGTCTGGCCCCGTCGTGCACAGCAACAAATTCTTCGTCATCTTCAACAAGGCATAAAGCATTGAAAACAGAGTCCTGCCTTTCCCTGCCGCCGGCAGTTATCTGCCAGCTAAGATGCGGGAAATACATAGTTTCGTATTTTTGCAGGATTGCTGTTCCCTCTGCCAATTCATCAGGACCCACCACAATAATAGCGCGTTCAACTTCTGGAACATGACTGACCTGATGAAGATTATGTACGATTATCGGTAACCCATCCAGCAGCAAAAAGGCTTTGTTCATGCCGAGGCCCATCCTTCGGCCTAAGCCTGCCGCTGCCAGAATGACAACAAATTTATTCAAAACAAAACTACCCCCAATGTTATTTCATGCGGGCAAAAATCATCCGTCCTGCAGAAGTTTGCAGAACAGAAGTAACAACAACGCTGACACTTTCACCAATATACTTCTTGCCGCCTTCAACGACGATCATTGTCCCATCATCCAGATAAGCAACTGCCTGACCGCTTTCTTTGCCTTCTTTAGCAAGGAATACCAACATATCTTCTCCCGGAAGGACTACCGGCTTAACAGCATTGGCCAGGTCATTGATATTCAATACGCCTACTCCCTGAATTTCCGCGACTTTATTCAGATTGAAATCATTGGTTATTACCAGGCCGCCTATTTCCTTCGCCAGTCTGACCAGTTTGGCATCAACCTCTGTGATATCATCATAGTCAGTATTTATTATTTCCACCTGCTGAGCCAAGTCATCTTGCATTGTTTTGACAACATCAAGTCCTCTGCGCCCTCTTTTACGTTTCAAAGTATCAGATGAGTCAGCAATTTTTTGTAATTCTTCCAATACGAAGCCAGGGATAATAAGCCTGCCTTCCAAAAAGCCTGTCTTTAGAATATCGGCAATACGGCCATCGATAATAACACTGGTATCTAATATTTTATGATTGCTGCAAACGGTGTCCGCCTCTGTTCCCTTGCTTGTTTCCTTAAAAGCACGCAATGACCAGATGCGGTTAAAAAATGAAGTAATATCAGTGTGTTTTATCAAAGCCACTTTTGCTCCGACTATTGCCAGAATCAGGCTGAGGATTAAAGGAATATACATGCCGATGATCGGCAGATGTGAAA
Organism: uncultured Acidaminococcales bacterium; assembly: GCA_964427675.1. Taxonomy (GTDB): domain Bacteria; phylum Bacillota; class Negativicutes; order Acidaminococcales; family Acidaminococcaceae; genus RZYP01. The sequence goes on along the minus strand of CAYRVN010000007.1, from coordinate 20,741 downwards.
AAGGACTTCCTATCAGATTGGCTACAATAAGACCAATGGTTGCACCCATGGCGACTACGAGTATATTACTGGTTGGAACCTTAGCCAAAACAGCGGCCATCACCTCAGTAAAACGCATAGTGTATGCAATAATGAAATTGGAGGTCGCATAACCTATGGCGCCAAGCAAACAAAACCCCAACACATCGGAAATAACTGTTGCTAAGGCAAAGCCAAAAGGACCATTCTTAAACATATCGTTAGGAATCATTTCCGAAAGATAAGGTACCATATAATCCATCAAAATCAGACCCGAAACTGCAAAGACAAGTACTATTGTCAGTTTTAGAATTCTCGTTAACATTTTCTCACCTCCTTCCCGTTTCTTACGCCATAATCTTACTACAAAAGAAGCGTTTTTAATAGGTCATATCGGACAAAAAAATAAAATACGCCAACTAACGACGTATTTTAATTTAATTGAAAAACTTATGTAACCATTTATCGGCTTCTTCCAGTTTTTGGGAACGCACCAGCATCACCTCGCTCAGAAGAATCTGGCGTGCGGTATTCAAAAGCCTTCGCTCTCCGGTTGAGAGCTTCTTTTCTTCTTCTTGGACCGTCAGAGTTCTGACGACAGCGGCAACTTCAAAAATATCTCCACTTTTCATTTTTTCAAGATAGAGATTAAAACGTCTGTTCCAGGTAATACACTTCATTGTATTTTCCGGGCGTGAAGTGAGAATGTCTTCAATATCAGCAAGTTGTTCTTCGCTGATCACATGCCGCAGCCCTACTTGTTCAACATTTTGGATTGGAATCATGATTTTCATGTCACCCAGAAGCATTTCGAGGATGAAATATTCGACGACGCCGCCTTTTTCATTGCTGCGTTTTTCGATAGAATGTATCATACCTGCCCCATGCATCGGATAAACAATCTTATCGCCGGTTTCGAACATGCACCATGCCTCCTTCATTATGACATTATTATTTTAGCATACATCAATTACTTTGTCAAAATTTTTTATTGTATCATGTAGTTTTTTACATGTCAATCATATTTTAATATATTTGATCATAACCACTAAAATTGACAGCTCAAAAGTGTTTATTTATAATTAAGCCAAGAGAGGTGCTGAATATGAAAGATAATTCCTGTCAAGACTTCCAAGCGAATGTTGAAAAATATCTGATCCGTCACAAAAGTGTCCTTGATATTATGACAAAATATCAAGAATCTGTAGCACGAGTAAATCGCGCTCTCGCCAAATCCGTAACGGAATGCGGCTGTATCAAAATCGAAGCGCATAAACAAAGCCTACCCCAAGATGTTACTTTCAGCGGTATAAAAGACTATATGTCATCACATGTCGAGGGGGAGCTTTGTCCCCACTGCAAAGAAACCATCTCCAAAGAAATAGGACATTCGCTTTTTTACATGGCAGCACTGTGCAATCTCACCGGATTAAAAATGGATAACATAATGCAAGAAGAAAACAATGCCATCGCTACACTCGGCTTTTATTATCTTTCTTAAAGACCTGCAAGCACAAGAGCTGCTTACCCGGAACCATCATCGTTCCGGGTAAGCAGCTCTCTTATTTTTCAAAAAAAGCAGTCAGTGCCTCTTCCACTGTATTTACCTGAATAATACCTGTCGGTAAACTTTTCGCAGACAAATTGCCTGTTGGTATGACAAATTTTTGGAAACCCAAATTTTGTGCCTCTTTAATTCTTCTTTCAACGAAGCCAACTCTGCGAACCTCGCCAGTCAGTCCCACTTCCCCTACAGCAAGAATTCCTGGCATTACAGGTTTATTACGATAGCTGGAAACAATTGCCGCTATAACAGCCAAATCTGCTGCAGGTTCAGAAACCTTAGCACCACCGACAACATTGACATAAACATCCTGGGTACCGAAGTCCATACCTAATCTTTTTTCCAGAATTGCCAGCAGCATGTTGACTCTATTATAGTCAAAACCGACAGCAGTTCTGCGCGGCATACCATAAGGTGTTCTGGCTACCAGCGCCTGCATCTCCACGAGCAAGGGGCGATTACCCTCCAAACAAGCGCAGACAACTGAGCCGGGAACTGCTGAAGCACGTTTTTCCAAAAAAAGACCTGATGGATTTGCAACTTCTTTCAAGCCGCTTTCCTCCATAGAAAAAATACCACTTTCGTTCGTGGAACCAAAACGATTTTTCAATGCTCTCAGAACACGAAAAGCATAAGATCTTTCACCTTCAAATTGCAGGACAACGTCGACCATGTGTTCCAGAAGCCTTGGTCCCGCTATGTTGCCCTCCTTAGTAACATGGCCAATAATAAGAACTGCAATGCCTGTAGCCTTGGCAAAACGCAATAACTTTGCCGTACACTCCCGCACCTGACCGACACTGCCTGCAGCAGTCTCAAACTCCGCGTTATACATAGTTTGTATAGAGTCGATTACAAGCAAGGCCGGCTTTACCTCCTGTGCCTGTGCAAGAATAACCGCCAAATCGGTTGCTGTCATGATGAGAAGACCGCTGCCGGAGCCTCCAAGGCGTTTGGCCCTCATTGCAGTTTGCCCTTCTGACTCTTCGCCCGATACATAAAGGACTTTTATGCCATTCTCGCTAAACTTCATGCTGGCATCCAATACTATAGTCGACTTACCAATGCCAGGATCACCGCCCAATAGAACCAAAGACCCTGGTACTATGCCGCCACCCAGAACGCGATCAAACTCGCGAATGCCAGTTGCCATTCTTTTCAAGTTATCTATTGCAACGCTGTCCAAGGTCTTCGGACGTGGGTTCTCCTTAACTGCCAAGAAAGAAGCTTTGCTTTCAGGCACTACCGTCTCTTCTACCAAGGTATCCCACTGGCCACATTCAGGGCATTTACCAAGCCACTTCAAAGTTGTATAACCGCAGTTCTGACACACATAATGAATTTTAATTTTAGCCACTATTCTATCTCCTCACCCATCAGCGGGCAGCCAAGTCCGTCAATCTTCGTTTTTTGTTTTTGCTAATCTAGCAAGAGCTTCCGTAAAAATCGCTCCTCGCTCCCTGGCATCTACTCTGCCTTCCAATACTTCCATCATGAAAGAAAGTAAGATAGCTTCCCTATAGGTAATGCCATTGGTCTTCGCAAACTGTCTTATTCTGTTTTCCTGGCTGGCAGAAGCCCTCTCCTGTTGTGGTCCTGGCTCACTCATCACACGGACAATCCTCACAAAACCTCCGCTGCCGCGTCTGGATTCAACGATATAACCACGTTCAGGAGTGAACCTGGTGCTTAAGACATAGCTTATCTGAGACGGAGCACACGACAATCTGTCAGCTAACTCATTTCTCTGCACAAGTATCTGATCTTCCTCATCAAGCAAAAGCTGACGAATGATAAAACTTTCTATATCATCTGCAAGATTTTTCACGAATTCCACCACCTTTCATAGCAAATAGAACAATCACATTTCTAACATCTATTATATTTGACTATTTGACTTTTATCAAGTTTTTAAGTGCATGTTACTGCACAAACAAAAGAAACACCGGCTTTATCAGCCGGTGTTTCTTTTGTTTATTTATTCTCTTTAATTTTCATAGCGAACTCATAACCGAATCTCTCGGCCTCACTGATTTCTCCGCTTTGTGGTTTCCATTTACAGTTAAAACCTGGTTGCAAATCAAACCCAGCCTTATTGATGAATTCCTCCATATCCTTTTGTGCGCCACCGCTCCAGCCATAAGTACCAAAAGCCGCAGCCATCTTCTTGCCAGGCTTCAAACCTTTAAGATAGGTCAAAAGACCGCCCATAGCAGGCATCATGCCATAGTTCAGAGTGGGAGAACCGAACAATACCCCGCCTGCTTCCAAAAGTTCAGCGACAATATAGCTATTGTCTGAAGAATTAAGCCTGAACAGTTTGACAGGAATCCCCGTACTTGCAGCACCTGTCAGAATGGAACGAGCAACATTCTCTGTGCCACCCCACATCGTTTCATATGCAATAATCAGCGTGTCATTTTTTACCCCGACGCCCCAATCACTGTATTTTGAAACAATCTTATCAATATGAGAGCGCCAGATAGCGCCATGACTTGGAGCAATCATTTTCAGAGGCAGTCCTTCCATTTTTTGCAAAGCTTTTTCGACCAATTTGGCGTAAGGAGACAATATATTGGCAAAATATTTCTGCGCTTCAAAAAACAGGATGGCTTCATCAATTTCATCATCAAACCGTTTGCTTGTACAGTAATGTTGTCCAAAAGCATCATTAGAAAATAAAATCTGATCTTCTTTAAGGTAAGTTGCCATAGAATCCGGCCAGTGCAGCATAGGCAGAGGCAGAAACTGCAATTCACGTTTACCCAAAGAAAGCACGTCGCCTTCTTTGACGGTAACAAAGTTGAAAATATCGCCATAATGCTGAATGGCCTCATTTTTCCCTTGCGGAGTAATGAAAAATACCGCATTCGGTGCCACTTCAGCAAGTTTTGGCAAAGCGCCGGAATGATCAGGCTCAACATGATTAACTATCACATAATCAATGTTCGCAGGGTCAACTACTTCACTTATCTTTTTGATATATTCATCAGTAAACGGTGCTTTGACAGCATCAATCAAACAAATTTTTTCGTCAACGATAAGGTAAGAGTTATATGTTACTCCCCTAGGGGTAATGTAGCCATGAAAATCTCTCGTCGTCCAGTCGATAATGCCCACATCATAAATATTTTCTGCTAAAGCTAATGGTTTCAAAATAATTCCTCCTTAAATATATGCGATCAATTCATTTTCTGCAAAACAGCAGATGCTGACATTTTATCCAGGACAATCTCCAAAGCATGGAATTTATTGAGAGTGCTGCGATGTCCAATACTGACAACAGTGCTTCCCTTCAATCTTTCTGACAGCAAACGATACATTTCCTCTTCTGTTGCTTCATCCAAAGCTGAAGTGGCTTCATCCAAAAACAGCCAATCCGGTTCATAAATGAGTGTTCTGACAAAAGCAAGTCGCTGCTGTTCGCCTACAGATAAAACGTGAGACCAATCAGCTTCAACATCGAGACTCTCAGCCAAGGAAGCTATCTTGCAGGCACTCATCAAGGAAACGAGTTCTTCATCCGTCTTTTGCCTTGTTCCAGGATATAGCAATGCATCTCTTAACGTTCCCAGAGGCAAATAAGGTTTTTGAGGAATGAACATGATTCTTTCCTGTACCGGCAGTTCAATTTCGCCACTCACGTAGGGCCAGATACCCGCTATTGCTCTCAGCAATGTGCTTTTGCCGCTGCCGCTGGCTCCCTTCACCAGCACATTCGTTCCCGGCTGCAGTTCAAAATTAATATTTTTTAGCAAAATTGTACCATTGGGAAGCTCTAGATTAAGGTTTCTGATAATAACCTCATTTTCGTCTGTCCTTACTCTTTTCAGGTTAACTTGCGGTTTGGCAATTTCCACCTCAGTCATATGCAGCCCAAAACCAATGAGACGATCAACGACCGCCTGCCACTGAGCCAGCGAAGAATACATATCAACAAAATAAGACAGCGAATCCTGTACACGGCCAAAGGCTGTGGCAATCTGCATTAATCCTCCCAGCGTTATCTCCTTTTTCAGATATCTTGGTATGCAAACAACAAAAGGGAAAATAATAGCTATCTGTGAGTAGCCGGAATTCAGCCAAACAAGTTGTTTTTGCTTCTGCACTATCTTCCAGAAGTTTTCCAACAACAAGGCAAATCTCTTTTTAAATACTTCACCCTCCTGTTTTTCACCTTCGTAGAATGCAACGCTTTCCGCATTTTCCCTTAAACGCATCATGCTGAAACGGAAGTCAGCTTCATAACGTTGTTGGACAAAATTCAGGCTAACCAGTTTTTTACCAACCTTATGAGTTAGCCAGGTGCCAATAATGGAATAAATGAGTGCAACCCAAACCAAATATCCAGGGACATTTATCTGCTGTCCCAATATTCCCAATTGGAGGGGACCAGAAAGCTGCCAAAGGATGACAACAAAAGATACCAATGTGCAAAAAGCTTTTAAAATACCTATTGTAAATTGCAGCGTCATTTCCACAAACATTTTAACATCTTCACTGATACGTTGATCAGGATTATCAGTAATGGTACCAAACATTTGCAAACGGTAATAGGTCTTCTTATTCAACCATTCATCGAGATAGGCCTTAGTGAGCCAACTCCGCCAGTTAAGAGCCAGAATTTGCTGAAGATAAAAAGCGTATACAGCAACTATGATATAGATTGCGGCCAACCAGGAAAAATGAAACAATTCGCTAAAAATCTTGTCAGTCTCATATTCTTGTAAAGCAGTATAAAAAGCATTATTCCATTGGTTTAAAAGCACTAATATGTAAACATAGGCCAAAGTCAAGGCAATGATTGCACCCAGCAGCAAAAAAGCTTTCTTTTTTTCCTCAGACTGCCAATAGCTTTTTGTTAATTGCCAGACATGCTGAATAAAAATACGACCCAACAAGACTTTTTTCACTTTTTATTCTCCTTTTGTTTAAAACGAATATCTAGTAATTACGACAGAAAGGCTGAAATTCCTGCAAAAAAATAATGCCCCACCTTATGGAGGAGCATTATTTAAGTCTTAACTATTCTTTCTGTTTCCTATTAAACAGTCTGGCAATGAAGACAAACATAACTGGAATGATAAATATACCAAGCATTGTCGTGATTGTCATGCCGCCAACAACAGCGTTACCCATGGAAACACGGGCACCGGCACCAGGGCCTGTCGCAATTGCGAGTGGCAGACAGCCGAGAATAAAAGCGAAAGAAGTCATCAGTATTGGGCGCAAACGCAGTTTAGCAGCGTCAATGGCAGCCCGCACAGGACTTTCGCCTTTTTCCATATTCATCTTGGCATACTCAACGATCAAGATAGCATTTTTAGCAGCAAGACCTATTAATGTAATCAGACCGATCTGCATATAAACATCGTTCTGCAGACCACGTGCATATTGCACAAGGAAGCAGCCAAAGATTGCTGAAGGTACTGAAAGCAGAACAGCCAATGGTACAGCCCAGCTTTCATACAAAGCAGCCAGGCAGAGGAAAACGAATATCAGAGAAATGACAAACACTTTTGCTGAACTGTCACCTGATTCAATCTGATCACGGCTTTGATCTACCCATTCATATGTATAAGTAGACGGCAAAACCTCTGCTGCCACTTCTTCCAAGGCTTTCATAGCCTGGCCAGTACTATAGCCAGGTGCGGCATCGCCAGCAATTTTCATTGCACTGGCACCATTAAACCTTGTTATCGACGGTACCGTGTTGCTCTTTTCATACTTAACTAAAGTATTGAGAGGAACCATCGTATTATTACTGCTGCGCACATAGAAAAGGCGCATGGAATCAACATCGGTTCTATATTTGGCATCAGCCTGCATGACAACTTTCCAGGTGCGGCCGAAACGGTTAAAATCGTTTATCTCAGAACCGCCAAGGAAAGTCTGCAGGGCCGTATAAACACTGGCAACAGGCACGCCCAGCGATTCTGCTTTCTCGCGGTCAACCGTGAATTTATAAGAAGGAGTATTGGTATTAAAAGTTGTATAAGCAACTTTTATTTCTGGTCTCTGGTTAGCTTTTTGCAGGAAAGTCTGAGCCAAAGTGTTCATCTGTTCAGTAGAATCACCACCAAGATTCATCAGGTACATGCCAAGATTACCTGTGCTGGAAGCACCTGGCAATGCCGGCATATTGAAAGCCATCATGCTCATTTCAGGCATGCCTGCACCGATACCATAGATTCTCTTAATAGTAGATTGTACGTCAACATCGCGTTTATCGAAGTCTTCCATGGCAGCAACCAAAAGTCCTGCACTGGCTTTTGGCGCATTTGTGAGAATATCCATACCGGAAACTTCTATTACTGATTTGACACCAGGTAATTTTTCAACTTGTTCGCCGGCTTTCAACATTGCTTGTATACCACGATTACTTGATGCTGCTTCAGGCAAATTAAAGGCAACTATGCAAGCACCTTGGTCTTCATCAGGAACAAAGCCTGAAGGCAGAGTTTTTGCCATAACGCCAATAACTATAACCATAACTGCCATCCCGGCAACTACCAGTTTGGTATGTCTGATTGCTTTTTCCACGTTAACCGTATATTTGGAGAGCACTTTTGCATACCAGGCGTTAAAGCCTCCGACAATTTTGCCCAGAATGCCTTTTGGCTCTGTCTCGGCAGTGCGTGGTTTCAGAATTAGTGCACACAAAGCCGGAGTCAAAGACAAAGCAACCAAGGCCGAGAGAGCCATGGAAACTGAAATCGTTAAAGCGAACTGCTTATACAGCTGTCCAACCGTACCACCAAGAAAGGCAACTGGGATAAAGACAGAAGCCAAAATAAAAGCAATGGCTACAACTGGTCCGGAAACTTCCTTCATCGCTCTGTATGTAGCTTCTTTTGGCGACAATCCCGTTTCCTGGATATGATGCTCTACTGCCTCAACAACTACGATAGCATCGTCGACAACAAGTCCTATTGCCAAAATCATAGCAAACATGCTGATGGTATTAATAGTAAATCCTAAGAAAATAAAGGCACCAAAGGTACCGACTAAAGAAACAGGCACTGCCAACATTGGTATCAGAGTTGCCCGCCAACTGCCCAGGAAAATATAAACAACAAATAAAACTAATAAAAGGGCTTCAACAAAAGTATGAGCTACTTTGGTCAAGGATTCTACAATATAAGTTGTGTTATCCTGAACCATTGTCAGTTCCATCCCTGGAGGGAAACGCGTCTCGGCATCCTTCAAAACTTCTTTGATATTTGCCACTGTTTCTAAAGCATTAGCATCACTGGTCAGATAAACAGGGAATATTACTGAATCGCCGCCGTTAAGCCTACCAACGATAGCATCACTGCGTGAACCTTGTCCGATAGTTGCGATATCCTTAAGTTTCAGATTTTGGCCATTTGAAGAACGAACTATTATGTTGCCGAATTCTTCTTCAGTGGTTAAACGCCCTTGGGCGCTGGCTGAATATTGGAATTCCTGCTCCGCTGCCGTAGGTCTCGAACCTATCGAACCCACAGGTGCCTGGATATTCTGTGTCGTTAAAGCCGTGGAAACATCGCTTGCCGTGACGCCTAACTGCGCCATTTTATCTGGTTGCAGCCAGATACGCATAGAATACTCAGGGCCAAAAGAATCAACGGTCGAAACACCTTTTACTCTCTTGACAGCGTCCAAAAAATTCGTCATAGCATAGGATTTCAGGAACATTCCGTCATAAATATTATCCGGAGAATGCAGCGCAAAATACATAATCGTCTGTGCTGCTTTTTTAGTAGTAGTTATACCATAGCTGGATACTTCTTCCGGCATGGAAGCTTTGGCCTGATCAACGCGGTTTTGCACTTCAACAGCCGCAATATCCGCGTTTTTGTCCAAATTAAAATAAACATCAAGCGTATAACCACCATTGTTTGTACTGGTGGAACGCATATCAAGCATATTCTCTACGCCATTAACCTTTTGCTCGATGGCCTGCGCAACAGCTTGTTCAACTGTCTTGGAGTCAGCGCCGACATAAGTAGTCGACACTGTAATCTGCGGTTTGGTAATATTTGGGTACTGGGCTATCGGCAGATTAAACCCGGCAAGGGTTCCCAACAAGGTGATAAGAATTGCCAGCACTATTGCAAAGACCGGACGGTCAATAAAAAAACGTGCCATTATTTATTACCTCCTTGTTATTTTGTTGTAGATGTATCAAGGTCCTGTTCAGTCATAGCCTCTGCCTTAACAGCAGAACCCTTCTTAACCTTCTGAGTTCCTTCTACGATGATATTTTCTGTGCCGTCAAGGCCGCTTTCAACAACCCACAGTCTGCCAACGCGGGCACCAAGTTTAACTTCCTTCATTTCAACTTTGTTCTCGCTGTTGACTACATAAACAAAAGTCTTGTACATTATTTCCGTTACGGCACGCTGTGGTACCAGCAAAGCATCCTTTTTAGTACCAACATTAGCCTGCAGATGCGCAAACATGCCCGGCAGCAATACCTTGTTCGGATTATCGAACTCTGCTTTCAAGGTCAAAGTACCTGTGCCTTCGCTGATACTGCGATCGACCTGAGTCAGTTTACCCTTTAGCGGATAGGTTGAACCATCAGCAAGAACGATAGTCAGATTTTCCAGCGGCGCACTGCCATCTTCAGCTTTGGCTGCCATCAATTTCAGATATTCAGCTTCAGCAAGACTGAATTTCACGCGCACGGGATCACTATTGGAAATAGTAGCCAACACAGTTGTTCCGGCAGTAACGAAAGTTCCGACAGCCAAGTCATTTGCGGAAACTTTTCCGCTGAACGGTGCCACTACATTTGTTTCCCCTAAGTCAACCTGTGCAGAAGATAAAAGTGCTTTTTGAGCTTCAACCTTGGCTTCGCTTTGTTCCAGCTCTGCCATGGTATTATCAAGAGTCTGCTTGGAAATTGCACCTTGCTCATATAATTTCTGATAGCGTTCAGCATCACGGCGAACGCGGCTCAAATCAGCCTGAGCGCTGGCAACTTGTGCCTGATAATTCCA
>CAYRVN010000007.1:2578-10069 GCA_964427675.1 uncultured Acidaminococcales bacterium | reverse complement strand
GTCATAAGTATGCTCAAAAGCTTGTAGCCGGCATATTTTACTTCATAGTTCATTTCCAGATAACCTTTATTCCTGATTTCTTCAAACTGTCCACGGACAAAATTCTCAATCTGAGCATTGGTTTTCCATTGTGGTGCTCCCTTGCCAGCATTAATGATATGAGGATAAATAATTACACTTCTGCCAATGACAGCTTTTTCCGGACAAACCTTGTAGCCACCTAAACCAATAATGTTTTCCCTCTCGCTGCCGCGGCCCATTGATTCCAGCTTGCTTTGAAAAACATAGTTGTCAATTTGCCAGCCAACGGCCGTATAACGCCAAACAGCGCGCACATAGCCCAAAGTATCAGTATTATTCAGACCAACAATCCGCTGAGTAGTGACAACTTCCGCAACACCGTCTCCGTCGTCGTCTAAAAGCAACAGGCCAGACAAATACTGCCCATAAGGATGATAATAATCCTTCAGAAGATTACCTTCATCATCATAAACATTGAGATAACCGTAGAAACCGAGATCGGTTGGAACAGTCATGATCACTTCTCTACCTTTATCACCTAAAGTAATGCGCACCTTATAATCAGGCAGGTAATTGCCTCCTATATGCACACCTTGATTATCTTCTGCCACAAATATCTCTCTTGGCTGATTATCGGTGAAATCTATGATTCTATAATTTACAATACCACCGCTGCCACCCGTTGGCGCAGAAACCAATATATCATCAACGCCATTGCCTGTTACATCTGCAAGACGCAGGCCACATTCATAACCGCCGGCAATAGATGGTCGGATCGCTCCCTTGATTGTGTCTGTTTTTGCATCTCTCACAAGGATGTATAGCTTGGTGTAGTAGTGGGAATCGTTACTGAATTTATTGCCCATCAGAAGAACTTTATCCTCCTGTCCGTCACCGTCTACGTCACCATAAGCTGTCGCCAGAAGTTCTCCTCTCTGCACTTCATCATCAAAAACACTGCTCCCTGTTTTGACTTGCGCTGCCAATTCATTTTTCTCAGCAGCTAATAAAGCCGCTTGTTCAGCAAAGGATTCAGGCATAGCAGTAAAACTACAAGCAATCGCTAACATAATCAATGTGTTTTTCATCTTCAATTTATATACCTCCCAACTATTACATGTTCATTATAACAACAGATGTCCACTACTGAAAGGTTTTTCTCTGTCCACCTTCGTTTTAAGCTAACTTCCAAAGGACAAAACCATTACATAATTTTACTTTTTTTAATAAAATACGTGTTTTTTTCATTATTATACGATACAATAGTTTATGGCAGCTCCAAAAGAGCTATAGGAACGAACAAAATGCATAAATCAAGGAGGAAGTCTGATGAAAAAAATTATTGCCTTATTGACGGCAATTTGTACCTTATTCGTTTTTGCCGGCTGTGGCAAAAACGATACAAAGAAGGATGCACCAAAAGAAAAAACTACTGTTTCTTTGGCCATGCTGCGATTGACCAGTTCTGCTCCGCTTTTCATTGCGCTGGAAAAAGGTTTTTTTGCTGAAGAAAACCTGGATGTCAAACCCGAATGGTTCGATGCTGCGCACCCAATCGCCGTGGCTACGGCTTCATCTAAAGTCGATGTTGGTGCTACAGGCATTACCGCCAGCCTTTTCAACATGGCTGCCGGCAATCAAAAATTGGCTATCGTAGCAGATAAAGGCCGCGAAGAAAAAGGGTTCCCCTCTTCCGCGCTTCTTGTAAACAGTGATGCCTACGACGCAGGCGTGACATCGATAGAAAGTCTGAAAGGCAAACGTATTGGTATAACTCAGGTTGGTTCCACCTTCCATTATATGATTGGCAGACTTTTGGAAACGAAGGGACTAACGCTTGCAGACGTTGAACTCGTTCCGCTTGGCAAATTAAGTGCCATCATGGCTGCGTTGGAAAGCAAACAAATTGATGCCTGTGTCCTGAATGAGCCAAATATAACCAAAGCACAAACCGCCGGCTATGCCAAAGTCATTACTCAGGTTGGCGACGTTATCCCTTATCAGACTTCTGGCATTTTCTTCTCACCTGATTTTGTAAAAAAAGAAGATACCGCCCTTCGCTTTTTACGCGCTTATGTCAAAGCCTGCAACTATTATTACGATGCGGCCATAGATAAAAAATCGCCTGAAAAATTGGATGAAGTAATCAAAATTATTGCTAAGTACACAAATGCTCCTGTTGAAGACGTAAAATTAGGCCTTCCGTATATTGACCGCAATGGTAAGCTTCTTGATAGCGACATTAAAACACAGATTGACTGGTATAGCTCTCATAACATGATAAACGGCAAACTGGAACCTGCACAAGTTGTAAATACCAGTTTACTAGAAAAAGCGCTCAAGAAATAATGGGCACGAAAGAGCGGACCAAACGTCCGCTCTTTATTTTTAGGTATACGGAGGAAAAACGATGAAATTAGTCATTGATAGCGTCAGCAAAAATTTTGCTAACGCCCATGGTCAAGAGCTTACAGTCCTGGAAGATATAAGCCTGACTGTTGCCGAAGAGGAATTTGTCGCCCTTGTCGGCCCAAGTGGCTGCGGCAAGTCAACTCTGCTTAACTTAACTGCCGGCCTTTTGGAGCCTTCCGGCGGCAGTATTTATTTTACCGAGGCAGCAGCTACCCATGTACCAGCTGTAGGCATAGTTTTTCAGGAAACTGGTCTTTTCCCTTGGCGTTCAGTTTACGAAAACATTGCTTTCGGCCTTGAAGCTGCCGGTGTTAACAAAAATGAACAAAAAGAACGCATCTCACATTATATAGAAATGGTTGGCCTTAACGGTTTTGAAAAAGCTTATCCGCATCAGCTCTCCGGCGGTATGCGCCAGCGTGTGGGTATCGCCAGAGCTCTTGTAATCAATCCTGACCTGCTTTTGATGGATGAACCTTTCTCCGCTCTTGACGCACAGACAAGAACTATTATGCAGGAAGAGCTGGTTACCTTGTGGGAGAAAACACGTTTGAGCACTCTTTATGTCACGCACAACATTCAGGAAGCAGTTCTTCTGGCGGACAGAGTCGTTCTGCTATCTCGCCGCCCTGGCCGTATCAGTAAAATTCTGACCATCGACATACCCCGTCCGGAACGTGAAAATGCTGAACACGCCCAGGCTATTGACGAATATGTGCGCATTATCTGGGAGCATATCAGCAAGGATGCACGCGCTGCTCTCTTGGAGGTGGAAACAAATGGCTGATTACAAAGTTCAAAATAAAATGCTGCATTGGCAAAAAACTTATCCGTCCTGGGTTTCCGCACTAGCTATATTTTGTCTTTTAGGACTTTGGGAGGCTATCTGCCGCAGCGGTTTCGTTTCTGCTCTTTTTCTGCCTGCTCCGAGCGGCATCCTGAGTTCACTGCTGACCATGACGATGAACGGTGAAATAGGCCGCAGCCTGGCAGCAAGTATGGCTCGTATTGCCACAGGCTTTGTGGTAGGCAGCATCATCGGCCTTATCGTCGGCATGATTACCGGTACCTCGGCTTTGGGAGACCGCATTGGAACCCCTATCGTCCAAGCTCTCTACCCGATTCCAAAAATTGCCCTTTTGCCGCTCTTTATTCTTTGGCTGGGCATTGGTGAACTTTCAAAGATAACCATTATCGCATTAGGCGTTTTCTTCCCGGTTGCCATGAACACCTATTCTGGCGTCAAAAATGTCGATCCCTTATTAATTAAAGTTGCCGTCAGTTTCAATGCCAGCTGGTGGCTTACGATGAAAAGCGTTGTCCTGCCAAGCGCTTTACCGGTTATTTTTGCCGGCTTGAGGTTGGCAGCCGGAACTTCCTTGTTATTGCTTGTCGCCGCCGAAATGATTGCTGCGCAAGAAGGCATCGGTGCTCTTATTCTTCACTATGGTGATTTAATGATTACAGATAAACTGATGGCCGGCGTCATCGTACTTTCTGTTTTAGGTCTGCTGTTTCATTTATTCCTGCAATGGTTGGAAAAGAAAGCGGTTCCCTGGAAGGACTAATTACCCGAGAAATACTAAGTCCCTGTTATTTTTGCTTGATGGGCAGAAATAGCTGGGACTTTTTTCTTCAGTGTTTTTCAATTTTAATTTCAAAAGTTCTGTTCCAGGGCAGCGTAATTTGCCACTTATCAATAGTATTTGCCTTAATATACGGTTTAACAAAACTTCTTATTTGATCAGTAATTGTACTTTCCAAAATTTGCTTCTGCTCGGGCAAAAACGCTCCATCCTGCCATTGATTAGGCCAGACAAGTTCCTTTCTGACAACATCACGTACATTGCTTTGGTACGCCCAATCATCAAGATATCTGACAAGCAATAAATCCGTCTTGTCCTCTGGTGTTAAATAAGCTGCTTGTAAACCTTGCACAAGGGCAAAACCAATTGTGTTAGCGGCAGTGTTCCAGCCAGCATAAGAAGCAAGCGGCCAGGCCAGCCTTTGGGCAAAGAGTCCTCGCACAAGGGCATTATCAGCCCCATTGGCATAAGCAACATCAGCTACAGCAACATTTTTGGGTTCGTCCAGATATTTTTCAACTTTTTGAAGAAATATTCTTTGTTCAGGTTTCAGCTTCGCAGAATTCGCTGCATCGTTGCCTTGTAAAGTAATTCCATTAAACGGCGTGTTAACGGCCAAAATAAGATCGGCGTATTTATCTTTAGGCGCTGGCCAAGCGCCAGCAGCTAATATTTGATTTCTTACTGTTGTCCTAATCGTATCATCTTCATAGGCAGGTACGGTATTTTCGCCAATCCCCTCCGTGTAAAAGGCATGAACGATCGGTACTTTACCCATATCTTTGTTTACAGCACGGTTAAGAAGCACCATCCCTAATTGGTCAGCACCGGCAAAAAAGCGAACTTTTTGCTGGTCAAGAGTCTGATTGACTGCTTCGAGTTTGCGTGCGTCACGGTGAGCGTCAGAATACTGTGCTGTATCATCCCGGCCTAAAAGCAAATAATCAAAACTGCCATTTTCTGTGCCAGCCAACAGCCTTTCGCTCACTGCTAAATTCTTAATTCTGCGGCTGTATAAATCCCGTAAAACAGTTTCCGGTATCGCTTTGCCCAAAGTAAGTTTCTCTTTAGTTTCACTCTTGGTAAGTCCAACAACCTCACTTTTATCCGTCAACTCACCTAAGCGAAAAATCCGGCTGCCATATTCTTTGTAATAGGACGGTTCAACAGGTGCACTGCTTGACCTGGGCGAACGCATGACAGTAGTAAAAACATAAACAGGAATATCGGCAAATTTATTTTTAAACTGCAGCAGCCTTGTCGTCCGCTCCATAAGAAGCTCATCAGAAAGTTTGTGTGTCCTGGATGCCACTAAACCACCATAAATCATACTGTCGCTGCTAACAACAATAGCAGAGGAACCCGGCGCCTTGCTCTCAAGCCAGTCATAAACCTTTTCCGGATCACCATTATGATCAAAAGACGCAATGAGATCCCGCGGCGGTGTCTGAATATCCCAGCCGGCTGCCCTAAAAGTATCTACTGTATAATCTAGGCAGACAGGCCTATCATCAAGCGGCACAAACAAAATGCGGCCGCTGGCTTCTGCCAGAGTTGTTAAAAGTAAAAACAGCACCAAAAAAACATATTTTTTCATTTAAATTCATTGCCTCGCTTTGCATTGAACAATAAAAAACCTCTGTCTGTATTTTCTACAAACAGAGGCATGAACCCTTTAATTATTTTGGTTAAAACGGGAGAGAAACTCTTTGGTACGTGGATTGGAAGGATTCTTGAAAATAATTTCCGGTGATGCCTCTTCAGCAATCACACCCTGATCGATGAAAATAACCTTCGACGCTACTTCCCTTGCAAAGGCCATTTCGTGTGTTACGACAATCATCGTCAGACCAGCTTTTGCCAATTCACGCATGACATTAAGCACTTCACCGACCATCTCCGAGTCCAGTGCCGAAGTAGGCTCATCAAGTAGAAGAACTTCCGGCTCTAATGCCATGGCACGTGCAATGGCTACACGCTGCTTTTGTCCGCCGGACAATTGATGTGGTTTAGCATTGATATAGTCAGCCATACCTACGTAATATAAATATTTCATGGCAGTTTGTCTGGCAGCCTCGTGATCTTTTTTCAATACTTTGACTTGCCCGACAACACAATTTTCCAGCACCGTCATATTGCTGAAGAGGTTGAACTGCTGGAAAACCATACCTACCTTTGTTCTGTACAAAGCAAGGTCTTTGTATTTTTTCAGAACATCTTCACCTTTATAACAGATTTCTCCGCTCGTCGGCGTCTCCAGAAAATTGATGCAGCGGATCAAAGTTGATTTACCGGAGCCTGATGGACCGATAATGCATACTACATCGCCTTTATTAACAGAGAAATCGATGCCTTTCAGAATCTCACGGTCACCAAATTTCTTCTTTAAGTTTTTTATTTCCAGAATGTTTTTCTGCTCATCCATTTTATCTATCCTGCTCCTTCCGTGTTGGTACCTGGAAGTGGCCACAAGGATCCTGCATTGGATCATAAGCTACCAGTTGATAATCGCGAGGGCCAGCCATCCTGCCCTCTACCCAGCGCAAAAGACGCGAGACGGTAAAGGTCATGATAAAGTAAATAGTACAAGTAATGAAGAAAACTTCAAAATACTTGTAATATACACCCGCTGCGGATTTTGAAGAGAAGTAAAGTTCTGTAACGGAAATAACATTCAATACAGAAGTATCCTTAATATTGATAATAAGGTTATTACCTATTTGCGGCATAATATTACGCAGCGCCTGCGGTAAAATAACCGAGCGCATAGTCTGGAAATGATTCATGCCTATTGCGGTAGCTGCCTCGGTCTGGCCGGGGTCAATGGAATTAATACCACCACGTACGGTTTCTGCCATATAAGCACCGGTGTTAATGGAAACAACCAGGAAACCAGCAAACATAGCCGACATATCAATATTAAAAAGACTCATTGAGCCATAATAAACAACCATCGCTTGTACGATCATAGGCGTACCGCGGAAAACTTCTACATAGGCATCAAGTAACCAACGCACAAATCTATAAAAGCTTTTTTTGACTGCGCCCGTGTTAGGGTCAACAGGAATTGTCTGAATTATACCTACGATAAACCCAATAAGGCAACCAATGAAAGTTCCCACTAAGGCCAGCAAAAGAGTGACCATTGCGCCTTTCACAAAGAGACCGCCATATTGTTGTAATAAGAAGAATACCCACTCACTAAAAGTAGTTGGCATTGTTGTCATGTCTATTCCCACCCTGTCTGCTTAACCATAAGTCAATACGGGACGGCAAAGCCGCCCCGTACAATGAAAACAATTTTATTTTACTAACGGTTGAATTTTGATTGCATCTTCCATAATCTTCTTGAAGTCTGCTTCAGTCATTTTGCTGAGTTTAGCATTCATTGATTTTACGAGATCTGCATTACCCTTTTTGACTGCGATACCAATTTCAACATCTTCTTTTGTTGTTTTGAAGCCCTTATCAG
>CAYRVN010000007.1:0-2478 GCA_964427675.1 uncultured Acidaminococcales bacterium | reverse complement strand
TCTTTGCGTACCAGACCAACAACATTAGCATAATAGTAAGGAACTGTGAAATCAACGCTTTCTTTGCGTTTGCTGGTAATGCTCATGCCAGCAATAGCAGCATCGATTTTACCGGAAGCAACTGCCGGTGCAAGTCCATCCCATTCAATCTTGTGTACTTCCAACGTTGCGCCCATGGATTCAGCTAACAGCTTGCCAATCATGACATCGTAACCATTAGCATATTCTGAACTGCCGGCAATCTTCACCGCACCGTTGTCGGCATTCGTTTGCGTCCAGTTATAAGGAGCGTAACCGCATTCCATACCAACTTTCAAAACTTTCTTTGTTTCTTTTTTATCGCCGCCACATCCAGCAAGAAGTGCGAGAGATACAAGCAGCAATGCACAAACTGTAATGCTCAAAATTTTCTTGGAAAATTTCATCTTTACACAGCCTTTCTCCTTTTATTAATAGGTTAATTCTAACCTTTGTGAACAATTTGTGTCAATACATTAAAAATGTATACATTACTGTCTCACCAAGGGGCCGTTTCAAAAAAATGTTATTTTACGTAATTGTTGATATTGCTGTCTTTCAGGAGAACATCATGAGCGCCGCCTTCGACAAGGCTGGTAGCCGATACCAATGTCAGCTTAGCTTTCTTTTGCAGTTCAGGGATAGTAAGAGCGCCACAGTTGCACATGGTAGAACGAACTTTGCTCAAAGAGAGAGTTACGTTGTCCTTCAGTGTACCGGCATATGGAACGTACGAATCGACACCCTCTTCGAAGGAGAGCTTCGTTGCGCCGCCCATATCATAACGCTGCCAATTGCGGGCGCGGTTCGAACCTTCGCCCCAGTATTCCTTCATGTAGCTGCCGTTGATGTTGACCTTGTTAGTCGGGCTTTCATCAAAACGGGCAAAATAACGTCCGAGCATCATGAAATCAGCACCCATAGCAAGAGCTAAAGTCATATGGTAATCGTAAACAATACCGCCGTCGGAGCAAATCGGTACATATATGCCGGTTTCTGCAAAATATTCATCACGTGCTTTTGCTACTTCAATCAAAGCAGTAGCCTGACCACGGCCAATACCTTTTTGTTCACGAGTAATACAAATGGAACCGCCGCCGATACCAACTTTAATAAAATCAGCTCCAGCTTCTGCCAAGTAGCGGAAACCTTCTTTGTCGACGATATTACCCGCACCGACTTTAACTGTGTCACCATATTTTTCACGGATCCAGTCCAAAGTCAACTTCTGCCATTCGCTGAAACCTTCAGAAGAATCTATACACAGCACATCTGCTCCGGCTTCAACCAATGCAGGCACCCTTTCCGCATAGTCCCTGGTATTGATACCGGCACCAACGATATGGCGTTTTTGTTCATCCAATAATTCCAAAGGATATTCCTTATGAGATGCATAGTCCTTGCGGAATACCATATAAAGCAGTCTGCCTTCGTCATCGATTACCGGCAAAGTATTTAATTTGTTATCCCAGATTATGTCATTTGCCTCTTTTAAGGAAGTATTGCTAGTAGCAACAATCATAGATTGAATCGGTGTCATGAATTCAGAAACCTTAGTGTTCAGATCCATGCGGCTGACTCTATAATCACGGCTGGTAACGATACCTTCCAGTTTGCCATTGACAGTACCGTCGGAAGTAACAGCCACAGTAGAATGACCCGTTTTTTCTTTCAATTTCAGAATATCAGCAAGTGTGCTGTTGGGAGTGATATTAGAGTCACTTGTAACAAAGCCAGCGCGGTAGGATTTAACACGTGCCACCATTGCAGCTTCGCTTTCTATAGACTGTGAGCCGTAAATAAAAGAAATTCCGCCCTCTTTTGACAGTGCAATCGCCAATTTATCATCGGACACAGATTGCATAATTGCGGAAACCAAAGGAATATTCATTGTGATAGCCGGTTTTTCGCCTTTTTTAAACTTTACAAGTGGAGTTTGTAAGTTAACGTTAGCCGGAACACACTCTACACCTGAATAACCAGGTATTAATAAATACTCACTGAATGTATGCGCCGCCTCTTCATAAATAAAAGCCATCATCAACCATCCTTTTCCTAAAATATTTTACAATATTCTACCACTAAACCTCTTGTACAGCAAACTTTTTTTGTTACTTTTCATACATTTTTTCAAAAAAGTTGAAAAGCGCACCACTGTTACGTTTTTCACAATGGTACGCTTTGTCATCATTTATGCTTTAACGCGCGCCAGGCAATGTCATTCCGATAGTGCGCATCTTTGAAATTAATCAATTCTACAGCCGCATAAGCTTTGTCTTTGGCCGCACGTATATCACTGCCGGTTGCTGTTACACCCAAAACTCGTCCGCCAGCAGTAACAATTGCTTCTCCAGCTTCCTTTGTGCCAGCATGGAATACAATCGTATCCGGCAAAGAATTGGCTTCTTCGAGACCGCTTATTGTTAAACCCTGCTCATAGTCTCCGGGATAACCGCCGGA
>CAYRVN010000006.1:28030-38136 GCA_964427675.1 uncultured Acidaminococcales bacterium | reverse complement strand
CGGCAGGTCTCTTCC
Source organism: uncultured Acidaminococcales bacterium (assembly GCA_964427675.1). Lineage (GTDB taxonomy): Bacteria > Bacillota > Negativicutes > Acidaminococcales > Acidaminococcaceae > RZYP01. Next base: position 38,121 of record CAYRVN010000006.1, on the reverse strand, counting down.
AGCACCTTAGAGCCGCTGCCTTCTTCGCATTCCGCCAGCAAAATGACTACGCCGCCTTCGCGGACAGCACACCAGACATTATCCATCGTTTTCTGCATCTGGTAAACGTTGATATCCTTCGGATAGCCGCCGCAACTAGCTATTACTACGTCAGCTTCTTCCGGAATCTCCACACCATACACTTCATCAACAAATTTGCAGGCTTCAATATGCGCCTTGTCATAATCACCGGCAAACATCTTAAGGAAGCGGTGTTCATCATCCAGGATGGCATTGAAAAGGAAAATGGAACGGTTCTTGGCAAACAATGCCACGCCTTCCATCTGATCATCATAAACAGGATTGCCATGCAGCTTGCCTAAGCCGGAATTCGGATCCAGCATGAAGCTATGGTTGACTCTGACAGTCTCCATTGCTGCCACACCAGGCAGAATAGCCTTACGGCCGCCGCCGTAACCGGCAAAATAGTGGTGAACAATGGTGCCTGTCAAAATAATATGGTCAACATCACAAATCAGTTTGTTGATCCAGACCGGTGTCCCGAAAGATGTGTCACCGAAATACTCAAAATCGTCCTGAGCCTTGGCATCACTGTTGTACATTTTGATGCGGCCGGCAACTTCTTCGCCGACGCCTTCGACCATTTCTTCGTGTGTCATCAGCCTGTGCGTGCCAAGCGCAAAAACGATGCGCATATCTTCGTCTTTAACGCCAAACTTGTTCAGTTCATTGACGAGAACAGGCATGAAATCGAAGCTGTTAGCAACACGCGTCGGGTCATTACAGATAAAGGCCACTGTCTGGCCTGGCTTTATGATTTCATTAAGTGGTTTCGTACCGATAGGATGATAAATGGCATCGAGAACTGAGGCCTTTATATCCTGAAGCGGTTCCATTGCCGCCATCTTGACTTCCTTGATAACACGGTCACTGTCGATTACAAAATCTTTATGTCCATGACCGTAGTGGAAGGAATATTTTTTCATTGCCATTTGTCCATCTCCTCTGCTAATTTACTACCATGATAATTCTATCATAAGTTTCCGGCAGAAGTCATTCTTTCCTTTTCGGCTTTTTCCGCGGCAGACGCCATCATTTCTTTCGCCTTCATCAGGCGTACCAGACTGGCCCTGTCATTTTCCTCGAGTTTCATCGTAATATACCTGATGCTTTCCTGCATTTCAGGTATCATCACATATTCCAGCGCATTAACACGCCTACGGGTCTTTTCAATTTCTTCAGCAAGCAGACTGCAGGTCTTTTCAACCTCAGCCAGCTCAAGCAATTTTGGCAGTAAGTCTGACAACTCAACAACGGCGGCATCAAGTTCATAGGATGTAAAAGTAAAAGCATAAGGAATTTCCGTGCCGGCATCACTACCGGTATATCTGATAGTTGGCACGTCAACACTCATAACATTCTTTTCGCCAATCTCGTACACTGCTGCCCGCGCCGGATAGAGCAGTGACTCGGAAACATAGAAGGAACCCATTTGCGCTTTCGCGATACTGCAGCGCATCTCCACTCTGGCAATGGCTTTTTCAACTTCCAGGCGCAAATCATAATTGCGCCGGACGTGCAGCATGAATTGGCGTACCATTTCATCACGCTTATCCTTTAAAAGCTTATGGCCACGGACAGCTGTAACCAATCGCCTTTTAAGGCGGGTAAGTTCCATACGTGTCGGATTTACCTGTACAGCCATCGCTTATTCCTCCTCTGTCTCTTCCTTCACAGCAGGAACATAGTATTTGTCGAGATATTCATCACGGATACGTTTGAGCTCTGCACGCGGCAGAATGCCAAGCAGCTTCCAGCCAAGATCCAGCGTCTCCTCAATAGAACGGTTGGTTTCATAACCCTGTGAAACATACTCCTTCTCGAAACTGTCGGCAAATTTGGCATAAAGTTTATCAACTTTGGACAAAGCCGCTTCGCCCAAAATAGTTGCCAGTTCTTTTGCTTCCTTACCGCGGGCATAGGCGGCAAACAACTGGTTCATCGTATCTGCATGATCTTCCCTGGTCTTGCCTGCACCTATGCCTTTATCCTTCAGACGGGATAGTGAAGGCAGCACGTCTATAGGCGGTGTCAAAGCCTTGCGGTGCAATTCACGCGAAAGGATGATCTGCCCTTCTGTAATATAGCCGGTTAAGTCCGGTATCGGATGCGTCTTATCATCCTCCGGCATGGAAAGGATCGGTATCTGGGTAATAGAGCCTTTTTTGCCCTTAATACGGCCGGCGCGCTCGTACATCGTCGCGAGGTCTGTATAAAGATAACCAGGGTAGCCCCTGCGGCCAGGCACTTCCTTACGGGCGGCGGATATTTCGCGCAAGGCATCTGCGTAATTCGTAATATCTGTAATGATGACCAGTACATGCATACCAAGTTCATAAGCAAGATATTCGGCGGCGGTAATCGCCATACGCGGCGTAGCGATACGTTCTACAGCAGGGTCATTAGCCAGGTTGATAAACATAACCGCACGCTCGAGAGCACCGGTACGATTGAAATCGTTCATGAAGAAGTTAGCTTCTTCAAAAGTAATACCGACAGCAGCAAAAACTACGGCAAAGCCTTCGCCGGTACCACGCACTTTGGCTTGTCTTGCTATCTGTGCGGCAAGCTGAGCATGCGGAAGACCGGAACCAGAGAACACAGGCAGTTTCTGTCCGCGCACCAGCGTATTCAGACCATCGATTGCCGAAACACCGGTCTGGATAAATTCCGCAGGATAGTCGCGTGCCGAAGGGTTCAAAGGTTCACCGTTGATATCGCGATATTCGTCCGGAATGATATCCGGACCGCCATCCTTTGGTCTGCCCATGCCATCAAAAACTCGTCCCAGCATGCTTTTTGAAACAGCCAGTCTGATGCCGTGGCCTAGAAACCTTGCCTTGGAATCTGCCAGCTTCAGGCCCTGTGAGCTTTCGAACAGCTGCACCAGCGCTTTGCCGCCATCAATGACCAGCACCTTGCCGCTGCGCACTTCGCCATTAGCCTGCCTTATTTCCACAAGCTCATCATATTTAACACCTTCAACTTCCTCAACCAGCATCAGCGGGCCTACAACTTCGCGAATAGTCTTGTAATCCTTAAGCATTCAGGTCCACCTCCTCGGTAAGGGTAAGGAATTCGGCATCCAGCTCTTTCGCCAGATCAGCAAACTTCACTTTGTATTCGGCTTCCGGTACATATTTCATACGGCCTATTTGTTCGCGCACCGGCATTTCAATGATTTTATCGAGATTAACATGCGCATCCAGTGCTGCCAGAGCCTTTCTATACCAGACAATGATCATTTTCAGCATGGCATGCTGTTTGCCCAGCGACGTGTAGGTATCCACTTCATGGAAAGAATTCTGATGCAGGAAATCTTCACGGATGGAGCGTGCGCATTCGAGTGTTGCGCGGTCCTTGAAGCCCAAAGCATCGACACCGACGAGTCTTACTATTTCCTCGAGTTCTGCTTCTTCCTGCAGAATCTGCATCGTTTCGTTAACAAGCGCCGACCAGTCCTGTGCTACAGATGAATTATAGTAAGCTTTCAAACGCTCGGAATACAAGGAATAACTCTGCAGCCAGTCAATTGCCGGGAAGTGACGACGGTAAGCCAGGGAAGCGCTCAAACACCAGAACACCTTGACGATACGCAAAGTTGCCTGCGAAACCGGTTCGGAAATATCGCCGCCAGGCGGTGAAACTGCGCCGATAGCCGATACCGCACCCGTACGTCCCTCTTGTCCTTTACAGACAACTACGCCGGCACGTTCGTAAAACTCTGCCAAACGGGAAGCAAGATAAGCCGGGTAGCCTTCTTCACCAGGCATTTCTTCAAGTCTGCCCGACATTTCGCGCAAAGCCTCTGCCCATCTCGAAGTCGAGTCGGCCATAATTGCGACTTTGTAACCCATATCGCGGAAGTACTCCGCAATCGTAATACCTGTATAAATGGAAGCTTCACGGGCAGCAACCGGCATATCAGAAGTATTGGCAATCAATACCGTCCTCTTCATCAGCGGCAAACCCGTCCGCGGATCCTTCAGTTCTGGGAACTCCATCAAAACGTCGGTCATTTCGTTGCCACGTTCACCGCAGCCAACGTAAACGATGATATCAGCATCTGCCCATTTCGCCAGCTGGTGCTGAATGACTGTCTTACCTGAACCGAAAGGCCCTGGTACTGCAGCAACGCCGCCTTTGGCAATCGGAAAGAGCGCATCAACAACACGCTGACCGGTAACCATCGGTTCAACCGGGGCCAATTTCTCAGCATAAGGGCGCCCAATACGCACAGGCCAAACCTGGAGCATCGGGAATTCTTCTTCACTGCCGTCTGCAAGTTCCAGTCGGTAAATCGGTTCCGTGATGGTCGCTTCGCCGTTATGGATCCATTTAATAGTACCTTTCTTATCAGGAGGTACCATTATCTTGTGCACAACTGCTGGTGTTTCCTGAATGGTGCCGATAATATCGCCGCCGACGACTTTTTCTTCCACGCCGACAGTTGGCACAAAGAGCCATTTTTTCTCTCTGTTCAATTTAGGCACATCAACACCACGCGGGATACGGTCTCCCGTCAAGTTGCGGATAACATCCAGCGGCCGCTGGATACCATCGAAAATACTTTCGATGAGGCCAGGCGCCAATTCTACAGAAAGAGGTGCTCCCATTGATTCTACCGGTTCACCAGGTCCCAAACCTGCGGTCTCTTCATAGACCTGAATCGAAGCCCTGTCGCCCCTTAATTCAATTATTTCCCCTATCAGCCGCTTTTCACTGACACGGACGACATCGTACATCTGCGCTTCGCGCATGCCTTCCGCCACAATCAGCGGCCCTGATACTTTCACAATAGTTCCACTCATCGGCTTCCTACCTACCCTTCCTTGAACAGAATGTCAGCACCAACTGCTTTTTCAACATTCCCTTTAAGTTGTTTCATGCCTATCCCAAGATTACCAGTACTTGCCGGTATCGGTATGATAGCCGGAAAAGTTCTCGTTGCATAAGCGGCAATGGTATCCGGAACGAGAGCTGCCGCCTTTTCGGTTATATATATAACTGCATAGCCTTCTTCTGCCAGCTTGTGTATTCTATGCTCTATCTTCGCCTGCTGTTCATCATAAAAAACGGCGAAGCCAATAGCATTAAAGATCATCACAGAAGCAGGGTCGCCGATTACTGCCAATTTTCGCATCTTCATACTTACTCGCCTCTCTTACGCATATAACTCAGGCAATTCAACCTCAAAGCCGGATTTTTTGGCACCGAAGATCAGGCGCAAAGCCTTGGCTTCTGCCTCCCGACCCAAAAGATACCAGACAATCGGTCCGAGTGTAAAAATATCCCACTTCACTGCACGCAATACATTCATTTGCGCTGCTTCCATGCTGCGTTTAAAGATAGAAGCATTGCCTGTGGCTACGTAGTCTTCTATCGCTTTAAAAATCAACCTTCCATAAGTACCTCTGTTGAGTTCGACGCCCAACTGTTCTAAGGGCGTGTCAAAAACGTCCAGAAATACCTCATGCGCAATCTCGCCGCCTGGCAGCAGCAATGGTCCTAACTTTTCCTGGTCCCAATGCAAGAGGCGCGCACGAATTACGCTGCGTGCATTTTGAAAATCAGCCGACAACGAAAAATATCTGCGAACAAAACCGTACTCTTTTCTTTGATTCAGAACACCGTTGATATAGCGAAACATCGCACAATCAAGCTGCGCGCTGAAACGCAAAGGATCGACCTTCTGCTCAAGCTCTGCTTCTGTTTTAACAAAAGCATCCTTAAAAGCAGCAGGCAAGCGGTCATATTCTTTGTTATTTATGCATTCCTGTAAAAGCATGACTGGAAAAACACTGCCATCCATCAGGATATCAGGGGCCTCTGTGCCAAGCAGCCTGGCCTTCAGCAGCGTCTTCATATTATGGATATCGTCTTTCAGAAAAAATAAACTCGTTAATTCCGGTTCCGGCGTGAGCTCCCACACTATTTTGCGTGAAGCCTGCAGTTCATCGCGAATAAAGCAGTCTATTTCTCTGTTTTGATACTGACCAGCAACGCCATTGCCGCCATAGCCAGCCTCCACCAAGAAAGTCATTGCCTCCATCTCATCCGCCGCCTCAGCAATTCTCCGCATTTGTGCTTCGTCAAGCATCTTTTTTGTCAGGACGCTGATACGCCCCATTGCATACTCATAACTCGACTGCGGCATCCTGGCTCACCTCCACGCCAAACAATATGGCCGCCACCTCACGTTCTGTCTTCCTCCGCATTTCCTGCAAGATAGTGGCAAAAGAGCAATCAACATCACTATTTTTGCCAATCAGCAAAACACCATCAGCAAATGGAGCTGCTTCTTCTGCTAATGACAATTCGCCTCTCTTGCCCTTAGCTGCTAATGCTGCATTGATTTCCAGCAAGAAACCATTCTGATACTTGGAAAGATCTTTGGCAGGCACGCACAGTTTCTCCTGACCGGTCACACTGGCATTTCTGACAATGGCAATAATCAGTTTTTTCCATTTTTCTTCTTCCAATTGCGCTAATTCTTTGGCGGCTAACAGATAAGCCTCTTCCAAAATCTGCCTTTTGCTGTCAAGTGAATTTTTCCTTGCTTCCAGCTCAGCAATCAGTTCCTGACGGTGCGCAGCCTCCTTGGCAGCAAGCAGAGATTCTTCTCGTATCTCTTGAGCCTTGATGTGTGCTTCCTCTATGATTTTTTCAGCGGAAGCATCTGCTTTAGTCTTGGCTGCCGCCAGAATGGCTGCTACTTCTGCTGCCGCTTCCTCTTCAATTTTAAAAACAATTTTATTGGTTGCCACCGGACTTGACCCCCTTGCTTAAAGTTTGACACCGTTAACCATAATGAAAGAAATGAGCAGTGCAAGTACGGCATAAGTTTCAACCATAGCTCCGAAGATAAGCCCTTTGGCAGTTTCTTCCGGACGTTTTGCAGCCATGTAGATACCGGCGGCACAAACTTTACCCTGATAGATAGCTGACAACAAACCGACGATACCAATCGGCAAGCCCGCAATAAACAACGACCAGCCCTGATATAAAGTAAGTTCTTTCATATTACCGTCAACTACACCAATATTCAGGACAATGATGAAAGCAATCAACAGGCCATAAATGCCCTGTGTACCCGGCAGTGCCTGGAGCAGCAAAACATTGCCGAACTTATCCGGGTCTTCGGAAACGACACCAGCGCCCGCCTGTCCTGCAATTCCCACACCAACTGCGGACCCTATACCTGCCAGAATAGCAGCGGAAGCCGCACCTGCCAGTGCCAAAGATGTACCCAAACTAATCATAATTTCATTCCTCCCTCAGTTTCGTTGTTTTATATTACTTTTATTTGCTTACATTGACATATTTGGTCCGAATTGCCAGAGGTTTGAACGCTCTGCCTCCCGGCTCAAAGAACTTACCGAAAAACTCAATATATTGCAAGCGGCTGGTATGGACAAAAGCACCCATGATATTAACTGCTATGTTGAAGGTATGACCGAGCAGCAAAAAGATAATGGCTATAACTATTCCAACTGGTCCTGCCTGCCAGAGCATATGCGCAATTGTATTGATAACCATCGCTATAACCCCTGTGGACAGACCCAGAGCGAACAATCTGGAATAACTCAGGAGGTCACTGAAATAGCCGCTGATATTGTAGAGTGACAACACTCCGCTCAAAAGACGGCGAAAAATGTTTTTCTTTTCCCTGCCGCCAGTCAGGATGATTACTGTCATGCCGCTAAGTGCCAGATATTTACCAACTTGCGTATCCGGCATAAAAGCCATAAGTCCTAAGCCGGCAAAAATAACAAGCCAGGAAAGCTGATCGAAGATGGCATTCCAGATTTGTCCCCTCTTGATTTCCAGATACATCTTCATGCAGACACCAAGGATTATGTGCGCGGCACCGAGGCCAAAACACAAGGCCAACATTTTCAGCGGTTCATTCATCGGCGAGAGTAAGATAGGATTAAATTCCAGGCCAAACCAACCGCCGAACATTGCTCCCCAGAAAATGGTAGAAATGCTGCCCAAAAAGATAACTGTCACTAGCTTGCCAGCATTATCCTCAGGTTTCAGTACTTTCAGCACTATAAACAAGAGTATTGTCAACAAAAGACCGTAACCGGCATCCGAAAGCATCATCCCAAAAAAGATAAAGTGCCAGGGTGCCATCATGAAGCTTGGATCAAGTGAGCCAATCTTTGGTCTGGAATACATCTCCGTAACCGCTTCGTAAGGAGCGGCAAAAGCCGTATTTTCCATAACGGACGGTGGAATCTCATCTTCTGCCGGTTCCTCGAACTTCAAATCATAAACAGCTGTAGCCTCGGAGACTGCCTTGGCTACATTCTCTTCCTTGTCTGCTCTCAGCCAACCCTGCAGACAAAAAGTTTTCTCTGTTTCTTCGCCGCCAACAGCCAACCGCTCCTGTGAGGCAGCAAGCTGGTCATAATAAAGACGTAAATTAGCTGCTTGGTCTGATAATTTTTCAACCTCGCCTTCAAGTTCTTCGGCAAGGCCTTCTTTTATACTGGCAGCCTTGGTCAAATCGTCGATGATTTCCTGCGGCAAACCAGTTCTTTTTGGGAAAATAACCGGGGTGAAATCATGATCTTTCAGCAAACCTTTTACTTCCGCTGCTATAGTTTTGTGAGCAAATATAACTAGTGCCCTGCCTTCATTACCATCGCCCAAAATAAGCATCTCCGCCGGCATTTCCTTCAAAGCTTCTTGCACTGCCTCTATTTCTTCCGCTGCAAGAAAGCCTGCGAAATAGGCACTCGAATCGGTTTCGCTCAAATTCTCCAGTGCAACGTCCAGATCCGCCCAAGGTTCTAGCCCTTTGGCCTGAGCTAGCATAGTAGCAGCTTCATTGCGCAAAGCCGTAATTTTTTCTGCCAAAGAAGTCAGTTGATTGCTCAATGCAGCGCCTTCATCTGTTTTTTGCAAGAAATAATCGTATTGTACTATAGGTTTGGGTGCAAAAAACGATGGTTTACCAGCGTGCACTGTAATGAATTTTATAGCTTCCTGCGTTTTGTCCAGAGCATTATCTACTTCAGCAATCCCTGGCAAGGAAGTGCCATCGGAAGCTGCAATCAGCATGAGGTTGCCATCTCTCTGCAAATTAAGCAGAATTGCGTCCCGGTCGTCTTTCAAAGCATATAAAGTTGCTTTTTTCATCGGCACTAACATGCTAAACCACGACCCTTTCGATAATGTAGGCCACTGCCTCCGGTAATTTGGCTTTGGCTGCTATTGCCTCCGCACTGTCAGCCAGCCTGCGTTCTTCAATTAAAGCCTTCGCTCTTGCTTTAGCCTCTTCTTCTGCCGCAGCTATTGTTTCTTTAGCGGCTGAGCGGGCATTACTAATCAGCTTTTCCGCTTCTTTGCCGGCGTCTTCCTCTGCCTCGCGCATCATTTCACGGGCGGTTATTTTCGTATCTCTTTTTGCCTCCGCCGCCAGACGTTCAGCTTCTTTGATTTCTTCCAAAATAGACATTTCTTCACCACCTTTATCCCTCTTTAAATAAAGACGTATAGACGCACAAAATACCGCTTCCACTCATTAAAGTGAAACCGGTATCCAAAATATGTCCTTGATTCCAGAATGATTCAGTGCGTACTATCATAATTTTCGCTTTCCCTTCAATTAATATTATGGAGAAAGGATCATAACCGTCAGATTAAGATAACGAAATCAGAAGCCAGAATTTATTCATCAAAGTCATTACATTTTCAGCTAAATATTCAAAAAATCCACTAAATACTTAAACATTAGACAAAACTCCCCTAATTCCTGCCGGAAAATTGCGACTTCTCAAAGTATTTACGAATTCTTTCAACAAAAAGAGCACTCCACCGCTATTATTGGGTGAAGTGCTGCAGCACATACGATATTCATTTACCTAATTTAACAGCTTGAAAAACACAAGCTTCAACATCAAACATACGAGAAGCGATGCGTTTCCCTCTTTCCAGGTCAGCGGTGAAGCATATTGTAGTTTTGCCTGAGCCTTCGGTTTGCAAGAGCCCACAAACCTCTAACTCAGCTTTTGCGTCAA